>NZ_JBOFRH010000098.1:0-2361 GCF_051650925.1 Plesiomonas sp. | reverse complement strand
GTGCACATCAAGTACCACGGGTGACATGTGGAAGAAAATCATCACATTATCTCCTCGGTGATCAGTCATAAAGTGATCCCCGGGAATGAGTTTGCATTTGAAAAATTGGTGGAGCATTTGCTGCATGATACGCAGTCATTTGCTGGATTTCTGGGCGCGAGGGTCGTGCGTCCAGATCAAGCGCAGCCGGAGTTTAAAGTGACGTTTAACTTTGCGTCGCGCGAACAGTATCAGGCGTGGCTTAATTCGGGATTACGTCGCCGCTGGACTGTGCCTATGGAAAAATTGAGTACAGGCAGTGAAGTGGAGATTCAGCGTGGGCAAGAGATTTGGTTTACGTTGCCAGAACTGACCTCCAGTAGACCACCGAACCGGCACAAAATGGTGTTCTTAACGTGGTTGGCGATCTATCCCTCAGTACAGATTTTTTCGTATTTGATCCACAGTTTGCATCTGCACTGGGTCACTCCGGTGATCTTTTTGTTTATTACCGGATTAACGGTACTGTTCGTTTCATACCTACTGTTGCCGTGGTATACGCGGTTATTCAAATTTTGGTTGTGGCCTACGGCGCAGAGCAAACAACTGTCACATAACAGCACGCAGCAGAAACCGTGATCTAAAAAGGCCGCTAACACTTCGCATGTTAGCGGCTTTTTCTTGCACGAACGTTGTAATTAATGTCTTCGTAATTACAAAATCATGGCGGCAATCCAGCCGAAAATCAGCAGTGGGATGTTGTAGTGAATAAAGGTTGGCACTACGGTATCCCAGATGTGGTCGTGCTGATCATCCATGTTCAGGCCAGATGTTGGGCCCAATGTGGAGTCAGAGGCCGGTGAGCCCGCATCGCCGAGTGCGCCTGCTACACCAACCAGCGCGATAGTCGCCATTGGCGAAAAGCCAAACGAAATGCACAGTGGCACATAGATGGTGGCAATGATCGGTACGGTCGAGAAGGAGGAGCCGATCCCCATAGTGATCAGTAAACCTACAACCAGCATCAGGAACGCACCCAGCGCGCGGTTATGACCAATCACATCGGTAATGGAATGCACCAGCGTTTCCACGCTACCGGTGGCCTTCATGACAGCGGCAAAGCCAGATGCGGTAATCATGATAAAGCCAATCATCGCCATCATCTGTACGCCACGGCTAAACACATCTTGCGTGTCACGCCAGTTGATCACGCCGCCAACGATGAACACGATAAAGCCCATCAGCGCACCCAGAATGATGGAGTTCGTGTACAGCTGCACACTCAGGGCACCTAAAATCGCAACGCCGGCAACCCACAAATGACGCGTTTGGATTTCTTTTTTCTCAGGCTCGGCAGCCAGAATTTTCTCAACATCGTAATGACGAGGCTTGCGGTAGCTGATGAAGAGTGCGGTGAACAAACCCACCACCATACCGGCAACTGGCAGCGCCATCGCGCTAGGAACTTGAGCTGCAGTAACACTCAGGCCATTGTTATTCAGGTTTTGCAGCAAAATGTTGTTGAGGAAAATACCGCCAAAACCCACCGGCAAGATCATGTACGGCGCGGTCAAGCCAAAGGTAATGGCACAAGCCACAGCGCGGCGATCTAACTTCAACTGTGCCATCACATGCAGCAACGGCGGGATCAGAATAGGGATAAACGCAATGTGGATAGGGATGGCGTTTTGCGAAGAAATCGCAATCAGGGTAATGGCCAGCAGCAGCATATACTTGAACCAGAACACCTTATTGGCGCTGGCTTCACGGCCAAGACGTTTGATGACATATTGTGCCAAAACATCGGTAATACCGGAGCGGGAAATCGCGACAGCAAACGTACCCAGCATGGCGTAGCTCAGGGCAATTTCAGCACCGCCACCCAGACCACCGGTAAACGTTTCAACTGTTTGTGTCAGACTCATGCCACTTAGCAGGCCGCCGATAATGGCTGAAAATGTCAGCGCAATCACGACGTTTACCCGCATCAGGCTCAGCAAGAGCATAATACTGACGGCAATAACAACAGCATTCATAGGAAAAAGGATATCATTCAGTGAAGTTGTAGAATACCGGTTAAGATTCCGTATTCACTGGCATTTGTCGAGCATAAATTTTGACATCCGAGTAGTTATATTGAGGCAAGTCGTTATTTTTTGCTGTGACAACCGCCTACTGTTTGCAAAAAGCCAATATCTAAATAACTGTATTTTAAGGTTTGTTTTTTATAATTGCCTTTTTTTGCATCACTATCGCGATTCTTGGCCGCGCAGCAGAATCAATCTCAATACATTGCGCTGAATTCAGGCTAAAATGCAGTACTTTTCTTGTTTTGAATGGGCGGAGATCGAATGGGCCATTTTGTGTCGGGCAACGTAAGCT
>NZ_JBOFRH010000097.1:0-1078 GCF_051650925.1 Plesiomonas sp. | reverse complement strand
TTATCCGCTTCAGGCACAGACTCTGCTTTTGCAATCAGCGCAATACGCAAGTCAACCTTACTGAAATCATCAATACCGATAGTCTCGCAGATTGGGTTTTTATCCAGCTCAGTCGGCTCTTTTACCGGCATTGCTGCTGCAGCTTCTTCTTTTGACTCTTCAATCATGGCATTGACCTTGTCAGGATCAATACGGTTGAACAGCGCTTTAAAGGTATTTACTTTGTGATTTAACAGCGGGGTCGCTACGCTATCCCATGTCAGCGTTGTGTTGAGGAAACCTTCAGCACGCTCACTGAGCATCGGCATTACAGGTTTTAGGTAAGTCATCAACACACGGAACAGGTTAATTCCCATTGAGCAGATAGCGTGGAGATCGGCATCACGGCCCTCTTGTTTGGCCACGACCCATGGCGCTTGCTCATCCACATAGCGGTTAGCTTTGTCTGCCAGTGCCATAATTTCGCGGATAGCCTTGCCATATTCACGCGCTTCATACGCTTGTGCAATCATCTCTGCGGCATCAGTAAATTCAGCAAACAGCGCCGAATCAGCCAGATTATCTGCCAACATACCGTCAAAGCGTTTAGCAATAAAACCGGCATTTCGTGAGGCCAGATTTACCAGCTTATTCACGATATCCGCATTAACACGCTGGATAAAATCATCCAGATTCAAATCTAGATCATCAATGCGAGAAGAGAGTTTTGCCGCGTAGTAATAACGCAAACAATCTGGGTCTAAATGCTTCAGATATGTGCCGGCTTTAATAAACGTGCCGCGTGATTTAGACATTTTTGCGCCATTTACGGTCACATAACCATGCACGAAAACATTGGTTGGTTTACGGAACTGGCTACCGTCGAGCATTGCTGGCCAGAACAGACTGTGGAAATAGACAATATCTTTACCAATAAAATGGTATAACTCGGCAGTAGAATCAGTGTTCCAAAACTCGTCAAAATTGAGATCACTGCGCTTATCGCAAAGATTTTTGAATGACCCCATGTAGCCGATAGGTGCATCAAGCCAGACATAGAAGTACTTGCCCGGAGCGTCAGGGATCTCAAAACCAAAGT
>NZ_JBOFRH010000096.1:0-12551 GCF_051650925.1 Plesiomonas sp. | reverse complement strand
GCGGGGTGTCTAACGGCGTTAACGTTTGATTTACTGCCACCAGCAGTTTCTCTTTCTCTAGCGCCAATGCCCATTTATCACTGCGCGCAGAGAGTTCAAGCCGCAACGCTTCCACCGTGGCAAATTCCGCGTTCAGTGTTAGCATATCTTCGCCCACCAGCTCACGCACTTGCGCAAAAAAAAGCACTCGAATCATTCGCTCACCTTAAACTCGCCCGATTTACCGCCACTTTTTGCCAGTAACCGCACCTGACTGATGATCATGTCTTTTTGCACCGCTTTACACATATCATAAATGGTCAGCGCCGCAACCGAAGCTGCCGTTAATGCTTCCATCTCAACACCGGTTTTACCGCTCAAACGGCACACACTTTCAATGCGTACCCGCTGTTTTTCCGGTTCAGCCACAATGCTGACATCCACCTTAGACAGCAATAACGGGTGACACAGTGGGATCAGCTCCCACGTACGCTTTGCCGCCATAATTCCAGCAATACGTGCGGTGGCAAACACATCACCTTTGTGGTGCTGCCCACCGATAATCATTGCCAGTGTAGTAGCGGCCATGTCAACAAATGCTTCTGCTCGCGCTTCTCGCACTGTTTCATCTTTGGCTGAAACATCAACCATATTGGCTTCGCCACGGGTATTGATATGGGTAAACTCAGTCATACGCTTCCCGATATTACGCTTTCAGATGAGGCATAAAGTTGCACGGGCGATGGCTGGCATTGAGCTGATCGCAGATGATCTTTTCCCACGCAGTGCGGCATGCACCGGTTGAGCCTGGCATAGCAAAAATCACCGTATGGTTAGCAAAACCCGCAATCGCGCGCGACTGAATGGTTGATGTACCAATCTCTTCATATGACACTATGCGGAACAGCTCACCAAAACCTTCCACTTCTTTATCAAACAACACACGTACAGCTTCAGGTGTCGTATCACGCGAAGTAAAACCGGTTCCACCGGTGATCAAAATGCCCTGAACCTGTGGGTTGGCAATCCATGCAGAAACAATGGCGCGGATCTGATACACATCATCAGGCACAATACTTTTTGCTACAACCTGATGCCCTGCCTCTGTCGCGGCATTCACCAGAAACTGGCCTGAAGTATCATTCTCTTCAGTACGGGTATCTGATACGGTCAGTACCGCCAGCATTGCAGGTTGAAAATCAGCAATTGCGTGTCCCATGGTGTCACTCCTTCCTATCATTATAGTAATCTTGGTTTTTTATTATCCGCCCAGCGATGCCAGATGCGGTGTGCTGCCAGAATTACCGGCATGCAAGAAATGGGTCTGTTTTTTACTCAGTAACGCCTGCTGTAAACGCTGTTGCAACAACGGAAGTTGCTGATCTTCGGTCAGTAAATCCCGCAGGTTAATGCCCTCATCCCCGAACAGGCACAAGTGCAATTTACCGGTTGCCGAGACCCGTAAGCGGTTACAACTTTGGCAGAAATCTTTTTCATACGGCATGATAAGGCCAACTTCACCACAGTAGTCTTCATGGCGAAAAACCTGTGCCGGCCCCGCATTGCGTTGTTTTTCCACCGGTTGCCAACCCTGTTGCAGCAGAATATCGCGGATTACGCCCCCTGAAAGGTGGTGCTTTGCAAACAGCTCGCCCATTTCACCGGTCTGCATCAGCTCAATAAAGCGCAATTGAATCGGGCGCTCTTTAATCCAACCTAAAAAATCATTCAGGCCACGATCATTTAACCCCTTCATCAGCACCGTATTCACTTTGACTTTGTCATATCCAGCGGTAAACGCAGCATCAATACCTGCCATGACTTCCCGTAATTTGTTTTCACCGGTAATCGAATGAAACAGGCGCGGATCTAGGCTGTCGACACTCACATTAAGTGCATTAACACCAGCAGCCCTCCAGCGGGCAACATCTTTGGCCATGCGGTAGCCGTTGGTGGTCAGCGCCAAGGTCCGTAACCCAGCAATGGTGCTGATACCTTCGGCAATTTCAAGAAAGTCACGACGCAATGTTGGTTCACCGCCGGTCAGCCGAATTTTATCGGTGCCCGAGGCAATAAAGGCGTGCGCGATCCGGCGGGTTTCATCCGGAGATAAAAACGCCGTTTTAGAGGTCTGTTTATAACCGTCAGGCAGACAATAACTGCACCGAAAGTTACACACATCAGTAATTGACAGCCGCAAGTAATAAAACTCGCGGTTAAACGTATCTTTAAGTTGCTGCACCTTAAAACACCTTTCCAAATGTCGGGAGGCCAAGGCATTTCTGCCCCAACCCGGTGGCTCGTTGAACCACGGCCAACTTCCCGTATTCAGCCAAACAATGGCTGCACTTAGGCAAGAGGGCTTCGGAGTTTTTGGCGGCAATGTCCACTGCATGCAGTGAGTTTGACGACATAACCACAATATATGTAAAGCGTATCGCTATTTTATGTATCTGTGTAGCAAAATTACAATCATCATCACGGGGTATCGGGTAAAAATTCTAACTTGATCAAGCTTCGCAGGCTGCCCAGCCTGTTTTTTCGCTTCTGTTCATCTTCCCATAAATAATTGCTGTTTTTGTTTTCAGAGCAAGACTAAAGCGCCGAAAAACGTTTTAAGGGAAGGAAAAAGAGACGTAACCACACGCCAATATAATGAAAACCGTCTACGCTTCATAACAGAGACTTGTATTTATTATACGGGGTGGATATGAGCAACATTACCGAGTCTGTGGGTATCACCGAACTGGCCAAATATCTCAAACGTATGCACGGTTATGATGATGAGACAGCACTAACCGAAGCACACACAGTATTAGCCGGTTTTCAAGACATGTCAGCGCACCATATTATCAAAGGCTGGTACTTTGATACGGAAGGCCATTTGGTGCTATTGCCCGATGAACGGATTAAATAAGCAGCAAACACATAGCATAACGTGCGGTCAGTCAACATTATTGATTGAGTTTGGTGAGATTATTTCTTATGGTCAGCTCTCTTCTTGTATCTTACCGTTATCTGATACTGACTTTATTATGCGTACCCCCATGCTTGCAGATTTAAATCATGTTGTTGCCATTGGCGGTGGACACGGGTTAGGCCGTGTCCTCTCTTCTTTAGGTTCTCTGAGCCACCGCCTGACCGGTATTGTCACCACCACCGATAACGGTGGGTCAACCGGCCGTATTCGTATGGCGGAAGGCGGTATAGCTTGGGGAGATACCCGTAACTGCATTAATCAGCTGATCTCTGAGCCGACCGTGGCCTCAGCCATGTTTGAGTACCGCTTTACCGGTGAAGGAGATTTGGCGGGGCATAATTTGGGCAATTTAATGCTCAAAGCGCTTGATGATCTGAGCGTTCGGCCTTTGGATGCCATTAATCTGGTGCGGCGATTATTGAAAGTAGATGCTCATATCATTCCGATGTCAGAGCACCCTGTTGATTTGGCCGCCGTATGCGCTGATGGCATGTCGGTATTTGGTGAGGTTAATATTGATGCCTTGACCGAGCTACCGCTGTCTTTAGAGTTAGTGCCCCCCGTTCCGGCAACACGCGAAGCGGTAACGGCAATTGAGCGTGCTGATTTAATTTTAATCGGACCGGGCAGTTTTATGACTAGCCTGCTGCCCCCGCTGCTAAACAGCGAAATTGCCGAGGCAATTCGCCATGCAAATGCCGCACATGTGGTTTATATCGGCAATCTGGCCAAAGAGCACAGCCCTGCCGCAACGCTGAATATTAGTGAGAAACTCGATATTATCGAGCGACACATTGGCCGCCGCTGTATCACTGGCGTAGTCGTCAGCCCACATATTGATGTTAGTATGCTAGAAAACCGCCGGATCGTACAAACCACGCTCGAGGCGGCCGATATCCCCTACCGCCACGATCGTCAGTTGTTAAAACAGGCCATTGAGCAGGCCTTGCGCTGATATTGGTACGCTGCGGTTAATACGCCGCTCTCATCAAACGGCTTATGATAACTGTATGAACTCTTCTCTAAGCCGTTGCAGTTGATCACGCAGTGCCGCGGCCTCTTCAAACTCCAGATTTTGCGCATGCTGATACATTTTTTGTTCCAATGTACGCAATTCGTGTTCACGCTCTTTGGCAGACATAGCGTGATACGCTGGCGCTGATTCTGCCACTTTTCGTCCTTTATTTTTTCCTTTGGCTTTTGCAGATACCCGTGAACCCACATCCAGTACATCAGCGACTGCCTTGTTCAACCCTTGTGGCGTAATACCATGCTGCTGATTAAACAGTTGTTGTTTCTCACGCCGACGCTCGGTTTCACTGATCGCCTTAGCCATTGAAGGGGTAATTTTGTCACCGTACAAAATCGCTTTACCGTTCAGGTTCCGTGCCGCTCGACCAATGGTTTGAATTAATGAGCGTTCAGATCGCAAAAAGCCCTCTTTATCGGCATCTAAAATCGCCACCAGTGAGACCTCTGGCATATCCAACCCTTCGCGCAAAAGGTTGATCCCCACCAGCACATCAAACAACCCCAAACGTAAATCACGGATAATCTCCATACGCTCAACCGTATCAATATCCGAATGCAGGTAACGTACGCGTACACCGTGCTCTTCAAGGTATTCGGTAAGGTCTTCCGACATCCGCTTAGTTAACGTGGTCACCAATACGCGCTCACTGATTGCCGTGCGCAGATGAATCTCAGACAGCAAGTCATCCACCTGTGTCGTTACCGGACGCACCTCAATGATAGGATCAAGCAACCCTGTTGGCCGCACCACTTGCTCGATAATGTCACCGCCCGAATGTTCAAGTTCATATTTTCCAGGCGTTGCCGAGACATAAATCGTTTGTGGTGCTAATGCCGCAAACTCCTCAAATTTCAGCGGGCGATTATCAAGCGCTGAAGGCAAACGAAACCCGTAATCCACTAGCGTCTCTTTACGTGATCGGTCACCCTTATACATAGCGCCGATTTGTGGCACAGTAACGTGTGATTCATCAATAATCAGTAAACCATCGTGCGGCAGATAATCAAACAGCGTCGGAGGTGGCTCTCCGGGGTTACGACCCGATAGATAACGCGAGTAGTTCTCTATCCCTGAGCAGTAACCTAACTCATTCATCATCTCGATATCAAACTGCGTCCGCTGGCTGATCCGCTGCTCTTCCAGCAATTTATGATGCTCTAGCAGCGTTGCCTTTCTCTCTACTAACTCTGTTTTAATCTGCTCAATCGCATCGAGGATCTTTTCACGCGGCGTCACATAGTGGGTTTTCGGGTAAACCGTGTAACGCACTACCTCCTGCTGAACTTGACCCGTCAGCGGATCGAACACTGACAGGCGATCGATCTCATCATCAAACAGCTCAACCCGAACGGCATGGTCATCAGATTCTGCCGGATAAATATCAATCACATCACCACGCACACGAAATGTACCGCGCTGAAATGCCTGATCATTGCGCTTATATTGCAATTCAGAGAGTCGGTGCAGAATAAACCGCTGATCAAGCTTATCGCCGCGCCGTAAATGCAGCATCATTTTCAGGTAGGAGTCAGGATCACCCAAACCATAAATTGCAGACACCGAGGCGACTACCACCACATCTCGGCGCTCCATCAGAGCCTTGGTCGCCGATAAACGCATTTGCTCTATGTGGTCATTAATTGCCGCATCTTTTTCGATAAAAGTATCTGTACTCGGCACATACGCTTCAGGCTGATAATAGTCGTAATATGAAACAAAGTACTCCACCGCATTGTGTGGAAAAAAGGCTTTCATTTCACCATATAACTGGGCAGCCAGTGTTTTATTCGGTGCTAAGATCATGGTTGGGCGTTTTAAGGTAGCAATCACATTTGCCACGGTAAATGTCTTTCCCGACCCCGTTACACCTAGCAGTGTCTGGTGAGCCAACCCCGCGTCAATACCGTCAATCAGCGCGTGTATAGCCTCCGGCTGATCACCGGCAGGCTGGAATGTAGATTCAAGTTCAAACGCTTTGCTCATGCTTACCCTACTGCAGTTTGTCTTGTTATCTCTCCATTATGCGCGGCTTTATCACGAAATTCGAGTTTGTTTGCCTCTACCCAAGAATCCCGTGTTGCTCATGCTAATTAGCCGCTAACACATGAACACAAAACTATTGCTATAGCCTTTTCGATATTAATCCATTCAAATTGCAACAATAATGCAAAAAGTAGCTTCATGGGATAAACCAACACAATAAACAGAAAAACAACAAAAGGAATAAATAATGGAGATTTAAGAAAAAGAACTATCAGAGGGATATTAAAAAACAAAGAACAACCAATTACACTTTCATGTACAATATAAAACAACTTGAATATTAATATCGAAATTAAATACTCAAAGTCACTCAATGTATCAAAACACTTTTAATGCAAAAATCAGCATTTCACACCCTGTTAAATTAAACACGCGCGCATATATTCAAACCGTAATAAAAGCATGTTATAGCGTTACGCCAGCAGTTCTTTAATACTTATCTCGCTGATAATGAAAATTACACTTCCTATTACCACATACTGCTATACCGAGCAGTCATATAGCATTTCAGCAACGGATACAAAAATAGCCAAAACCTGAATCCAAAGCTCTGCTTCCCAACACCATATCAATACCGGAGCTATACCAGAGCTATCAACGCCCTCAACAGAGGCCATTTCAATGACATACATACTCATAAACAAGCACAATCAATCAGATAATCATCATAATGATACGATCATAGAATCAAAGAACACTAGCTGCACCGCAGGTAACTTCAATATACGAACTTATTCAATAGAACAATACGCATCAGCATCACATTATGTTACTGCCAGTCGTTTCAAATAAATTCATTACCTTACGCTAGTTTATAAGATGAAATCAGCGTGTAATACTGTATCCATACAATTAACATAGCATTTAATCCACACAAGCTGTTCAATTTTCATTCACCCACGTACAGCCTGTAAACACCCTGTTACTGTGCGGTAAATCACATAAGTGATATAGCGTCTGCACCCACAGTGCACCAGTAAACAGGCAAAACCGCTTGTGTACCGCAAACCGAGAGAATCAAAGGCATTCATCAAACTGTCTTAATATAGCCCACATACTTATCCACAGATTCAGTGGATAACTTTCTCATTTCCAGAGAAAAAAACAGAAGTCAATCTTTTAAATGTACTTTAATATCATTGCTTTAGCTAAACGCGTAAATAGACTGAATCGCACAAAATAGACTTGACAAATCCCATGATAAAACAAATCAATTAGCACAAGAACAAACCATTAACATCTCCGTCTCAACCCTATGCAAGCTCGCCTACTCCTCTCGTCATCCTTATGCCTCCATGCAGTACTACTTTATTAAGCTAAAAAAACAGCGAAAGCAGACAACGACCAGTATCTATGTATGTCCCCCTTCAATTTTGGAAAACTTTCTTTGTAAATCTTATGGATAGCCTATTTTATACCGCGAAATATGTTATATGGCTCGAACTGCACTCCATTGAAATTGCACGCAAACATTTAATTATGGAATGCAAATCACATAATAATTATCGCTTTAAAATAATAAATGCGAATACACTGATATAATCAAATTATCTGCATTTGCCTGAAGAGAATATTATTGCGATGAGTAGAAAAATATCTTGGCTGACCTCAATCTGGCGGGTGATTATCTATTTTGTGGTCATCACCGCTCTGATTTATTTTCATTCAACCTACTCATTACCGCTTGGAATAACCCTTGTTCTTTTATTCACATTTTGTGCCGGCATGTTCAGTATCGAGTCTTTGCAATTTAAACAACAGGCCGCTGAACGATTGAGTAAACTGGAACAAACATTAAATGTTGCCGCTAGCCCAAATGATACCGCAGAGACCAAACTGGTTGCACAATATGTACAAGGCTGGCGACAAGAAAAAGCAGAACTACAACACCGCTTAGAGTTAATAGCAAAAGATGTAAACCGTGATTCATTAACCGGTTTGCCTAATCGTACTAATTTTATTCGTCAACTATCACTGCTCCCCGAAGATAATGCAAAGCACTGGTTAGCGTTAATCCATGCAGCTCCCGTCAATGAATTGAACCAGCGTGGCGGAAATAAATTGGGTGATCTGTTTATACAAGAAATTGCAGAACAATTAACTATTCACGGTCTACCACTCGGTCAATTGTACCGATTTGAAGGCGCTATGTTTGCCTGGGTTGCCTCTGCCCACCAGATAGATAATCCTGAGCGCCTTGCCGAGCGTTGCGCCCAATCACTCGAACAAATCGCGCAACGCCACCACATTACCCGAGCAGCAAATATCACATTCGTCAGTTTCTACGGTAATCAGTGGGGATCAGCGCTAAATCATGCGGAAGACAGCTTACGCATTGTCGCAGCTCTGCCACATCGCAGTTGGCAAGTTGAATACACTGAGCAACCACTGGTAGATGACTGGCATCATGAATTAGATCAGCAAATTGCCAACGCAGATGTTGCTTTTGAGATTCAATCTACCCTCAGCATCAGTGAAACTATGCCGAAATATCATGAGCTGTTCTCACGTTTCACCTTCTCAAAAGGGGCGATGTCAACAGAGAAAGTGATCGCAATGGCTGAGTACCATGGCAGAATGGCGCAACTGGATATGATGCTGTTAACCAAAATCAAATCCGTACTAAATAGCTTCAAAGGTGAAGGAATTCTTGCGGTAAACCTTGGTTTTCATACCGTCAACGATGTGGGCTTTTTACGCTGGTTGACTCATTATCTTGAGCAAGAGAGCACTATTGCAAAGCTATTGGTCATCGAAATCCCGACAGAAGCAGTACAGACTTATCCTGAAAACGCCGGCCAATTAATCAATGTGCTGAACCAGTACGGTGTGCGTGTTTGCTTGTGTAATTTTGGTCAACAATTTGATGGATTGGCTATTTTATCAAAATATAAGCCATCATTTATCAAACTCGCTCCCCGTTATACCCGCGACATTGATGCGGATAAAAATACACAGCAAGTTATGCGCCTGTTTATCGATACCTTACACCGTTTAGGTACCCGTGTTATTGCTGAAAATGTTGAAAAACAAGAAGATAAAGCTGCACTTATTCACCTTAGAGTAGATGCTATTCAGGGCTATGTTGTCGCAAAACCAAAATCCGTGCATCACTCAGAGCTGTTAAAACTCGTCAGTTAAATTATAAAAAACGGAAACACAAAACCATTTATTGGGATGTGTCCGATAAAAAAAGGCATTTTATCAAGGATAAAATGCCTTTTTTTAACATTAACCTGCCGCTCTTTCTCATTGCTAGGTTGTCGAATCGCACAGAATTGCTGATAATACGGCAGTTTTTTGTTATCTAAGGTAGATCCGATGACCGAGTATATTCTGTTGCTTATTGGCACAGTACTTGTCAATAACTTCGTGTTGGTCAAATTTCTCGGACTATGCCCGTTTATGGGTGTATCCAAAAAACTCGAAACCGCCATCGGCATGGGGTTGGCCACAACATTTGTACTCACATTAGCATCAGTGTGCTCTTATCTTGTCGATCACTTTATTTTACTTCCACTCGGTATCAGCTATTTACGTACCTTGGCATTTATTTTAGTGATCGCCGTTGTTGTGCAATTTACTGAAATGGTTGTGCGTAAAACTAGCCCTGTTCTCTACCGTTTGTTAGGTATTTTTCTACCACTCATTACCACAAACTGTGCAGTATTGGGTGTTGCACTGCTTAACACCAACCTGTCGCATAATTTTATTCAATCAGTGATCTACGGGTTTGGTGCCGCAGTTGGTTTTTCCGTTGTGTTGATTTTGTTTGCAGCACTGCGTGAACGTTTGGCATTAGCTGATATCCCCGCTCCCTTTAAAGGCTCTTCAATTGCATTGATTACAGCAGGTTTAATGTCGCTGGCCTTTATGGGCTTTACCGGTCTGGTTAAATAAGCATGTTTAGCATTGTAGTTGCTGTTTTAGCATTGGTTGTACTTGCACTTATTTTTGGTGTGCTTTTAGGCTTTGCCTCTATCAAATTCAAAGTTGATGCTGATCCTATTGTTGATCAGCTAGACGCTATTTTACCACAAAGCCAGTGCGGACAGTGTGGTTATCCCGGTTGTAGGCCTTATGCTGAAGCAGTCAGTCAGGGCGAGCAAATCAATAAATGTGCGCCGGGTGGCGAAGGCGTGATTCTTAAAATTGCTGACCTGCTGGGTGTTGAACCCCCGGCTGCGAATGAAGAGTTGGCCAATGCTGACCTGCGGAAAAAAATTGCCTTCATTCACGAAGATCAGTGTATTGGGTGTACCAAATGTATTCAGGCATGTCCGGTTGATGCCATAGTCGGATCAACAAAGTCACTGCATACAGTCATCAGTGATCTCTGCACTGGATGTGATCTCTGCGTTGCACCCTGCCCAACTGATTGTATCGAATTGATCCCCGTCGACGAGACTCCCGACACATGGAAATGGGATCTGAACACAATTCCTGTTAAGGTCATCAATTAAGTTATGTCCAGCGTTATCGAAGCTATTCAAAGCGGCCAGCTATGGGATTTCAACGGGGGTATTCATCCGCCCGAGATGAAATCTCAGTCAAATGCCACCCCTATCCGCCGGATTGATCTTGCGCCTTACTATGTTGTGCCGCTGCAACAACATGCTGGGCAGAGTGGTGATTTGCTGGTCTCTTGTGGTCAGAAAGTGCTAAAAGGCCAGCCACTGACCAATTATATCGGTGGTGGGCGCGTACTACCGGTACATGCACCCACATCAGGCACGATTACGGCTATAGAACCAAGAACAACCGCGCACCCGTCCGGTTTGCCTGATTTATGTGTTGTGATACAACCCGATGGTCATGACACTTGGTATGAACGGCAGATTATTGATGATTACCACCTCGCCACGCCGGAAGCCTTGATCGCACAAATCCGCAGTGCCGGTATTGCCGGTCTCGGTGGTGCAGGCTTCCCGACTGCCGCCAAATTACTCAGTGGCAGCCATTTGGTAAAACTGCTCATCATCAATGCAGCGGAATGTGAGCCCTACATCACCGCAGATGACCGCCTCATGCAGGATTATGCCGATGAGGTCATCGAAGGTGCGCGTATTTTACGGCATATTCTGCGCCCTGAGCAGGTGGTTATTGGCATTGAAGATAATAAATCTGCCGCCATCAACGCATTGAAAAATGCGCTCAGTGGAAGTGAAGATATTCAGTTGCGGATCATTCCCACAAAATACCCCTCTGGCGGTGCAAAACAGCTGATCAAAATTCTCACCGGCTGTGAAGTGCCCAAAGGAAAACACTCTTCAGCTATTGGTGTTTTAATGCAAAATGTGGGAACGGCATTTGCAATTAAACGCGCCATTGTTAACGGTGAACCGCTGATTGAACGCGTTGTAACGATGACGGGTGATGCCATTCATGACAAAGGCAATGTCTGGGCTCGCTTAGGTACGCCGGTACAGCATCTGCTCGATCATGCCAGCTTCCGCCCAACCCAAACGCCACAAGTCATTGTTGGTGGCCCTTTGATGGGCTTTAGCTTGCCGCATTTGGATGTTCCAGTCGTCAAAATAACTAACTGTATACTTGCACCTGGCTACACCGAATTTGGGCAACCACAGCCCGAGCAAGCCTGTATACGCTGTAGTTCATGTGCTGATGCTTGCCCAGTAAGCTTATTGCCACAACAGTTATACTGGTTCAGCCGCGGTCAGGATCATGACAAAGCCAGCCAATACAATATTATGGATTGTATTGAGTGTGGGGCCTGCGCCTATGTCTGCCCAAGTAATATTCCACTGGTGCAATACTACCGCCAAGAGAAATCTGCGCTGTGGGAAATTCGCCGTGATGAACGAAAAGCAGAAGTCGCTAAACAGCGTTTTGAGGCAAGACAACTGCGGTTACAGCGTGAAAAAGAAGAACGTGAACTGCGGGCTAGTCGTGCAGCAGAGGCTCGGCGCAGTACACAAAAATCGACTGACGGTGTAGATCCCGTACAGGCAGCTCTTGAGCGAATTAAAGCAAAAAAAGCACAGACTCAAGCGCAAGAAGGCTCTCACACTGATGTGCCGCAGATTACTCAAATACGTAATGAGTCAACTACAGATCTGGCAGGCCGGACTATCGTAGAGCAAAATGCAGCCATTACTGCCCGTGAAATGCGAAAACAGCAAGCCCGTGAACAAAAAGCGCGTAAAGCCGCTCTAGAATCTCAGGAGCCTGCTGATACCGCCCCTGTCGTAACCGAGCCTGTTGCTGCAACACCCACAGCAGCTCAAGTTGAAGACGCTGATCCGCGAAAAGCGGCCGTTGCTGCCGCTATCGCGCGGGCAAAAGCACGCAAAGCCGCACAGGGAACTCAAGAGTCTGCTGATACCGCCCCTGTCGTAAACGAGCCTGTTACTGCAATACCAGTAGCAGCGCAAGTTGAAGACGCTGATCCGCGAAAAGCGGCCGTTGCTGCCGCTATCGCACGGGCAAAAGCGCGCAAAGCCGCACAGGGAACTCAAGAGTCTGCTGATACCGCCCCTGTCGTAAACGAGCCTG
>NZ_JBOFRH010000095.1:0-1366 GCF_051650925.1 Plesiomonas sp. | reverse complement strand
TATGCAGTGACAGATTTTCAGTCATAGGTTTGTGGTTAACAGCGGTAGCAGGCTGCGGATCAGCGCATCGTGCGGGCTGTTTTGTGGCCAGATTGCGTACAAGGTAAACGGCAGCGGCGGGATCTCGTTAACTGCCGTCAACCCGAGTGAACCAAGCTCTGCGTGCATACTGGCGGGTAAAAATGCACACCCCTTGTTCTGATGTAGCTGATGCAAAACCTGCTGCATTGAATGGCTGTGCAGTCGTGGGGGGATATCGGGTGTAAACCATGCGCCTTGCTGCTGCATAAAACCGCTACCCCACTCAATGAAGTGGTAGTGTTCAGTGCGGTTTTTTTGCGTTTGGGTGGCGCTAGAGGCAAACAATTGTAACGAGATCTCTGCGCAAGGCTGCGTGGTAAATTCATCACTGCGCGGCTGATCAAAACTAAAACCCAAATCTACACTCTGCTCAAGCAGTTGACGCAGCAATGTGCGTGATGGCCCGAACTCAGTATGCAGCGGCAGCGCCGGATGTTGCAGGCTTATCTGGTGTAAAAAATCACCGAGTACCGACTCCCATAAACAGGGTGATGCCATTATCCGTAATGGTGCGATTTGATGCGATTGGCTGACATCTTGCTGAGCTTGTTGCCAAGTTTGCAACAAATTGCTGGCATAAGGCACTAAGCGTTCACCGGCTGGGGTCAGCTGAATATTATTACGATTCCGGTTGAACAGCGTTACGTTCAGTTGTGTCTCTAGCTGGCGAATTCGGAAGCTGACCGCAGATTGGGTCAAAAACAGAGATTCAGCTGCTTTACCGAAGTGGCGGGTTTTACTGACCACGATAAAGGTTTTCAGTAATTCGGTATCCACTGCATATCTCCAAAAAAACTTATCATCACGATTAAAATAATTTGTTTTACATCAGCGTCAAGGCTCAATAATACTCCGCGCCATAGACCCTTCGACCATGATAGTTTAGGAGCTTGTCTCAATATGGCGGAAAGCTTTGTCACAACACGTCGCTTCTTCGATAACAAGCATTATCCGCGTGGTTTCGCCCGTCACGGCGATTTCACCATCAAAGAGGCGCAACTTCTTGAGCATTTTGGCTGTGCGTTTGATGAGTTAGACTCAGGCAAACGGCAGGCTGCCACTGAAGCAGAGCAGCTCTTTGTCGCGGCATGCCAGAATGAGCGTCAGCCGGTCACCGATCACGAAAAGGTCTGGATTAAGTACCGTGATCGTACGCGCCGCCCGAAACGTTTTCACACCTTATCCGGTGGAAAACCGCAGGCAGATGCGGTGGAAGACTACACCGACAACGACGAGTAAAACAAGACGAGTCAGACAACAGGAGCCGCAGGCTCCTGTTTTTTTT
>NZ_JBOFRH010000094.1:0-8389 GCF_051650925.1 Plesiomonas sp. | reverse complement strand
CCACACCAGTGCTCTGGCGCGAAAGTCATCGAGCAAATTGCCGCTCAAATGCGGGCGAAAAAACTGCCGCTGGTTGACGATCTGCGTGATGAGTCTGACCATGAAAACCCAACCCGCTTGGTGATCGTGCCAAAATCGAATCGGGTTGATGCAGAGATGCTGATGAACCACCTGTTCGCCTCGACCGATCTGGAAAAGAGCTATCGGGTGAATATCAACATGCTGGGGCTCAATGGCCGCCCAGAAGTGAAGGGTTTACTGACCATTCTGAGCGAATGGCTGACATTCCGCCGCGACAGCATTCGCCGCCGGATACAGCACCGTTTAGAGAAAGTGTTAAAACGCCTGCATATCCTTGAAGGCTTGCTCACTGCATTTATCAATATTGATGAAGTCATTGAGATCATCCGCCAGCAAGATGAACCCAAACCGATCCTGATCCAGCGTTTTGGCTTAAGTGAAACACAAGCTGATGCGATCCTAGACCTGAAGTTACGCCATTTGGCCAAACTGGAAGAGATGAAGATCCGCGGTGAGCAGAACGATCTGGAAAAAGAGCGAGCACAGCTTGAAGGCCTGCTGGGTTCAGAGCATAAACTCAACGCCCTGATGAAAAAAGAGCTGCTGGCTGATGCCGAAACCTTTGGCGATGACCGCCGCTCTCCACTGGTTGAGCGGGGTGAAGCCAAAGCACTGACCGAGCGCGATCTCACCCCAGCAGAACCGGTGACTGTCGTACTCTCAGAGATGGGCTGGGTTCGCTGCGCGAAAGGGCACGATGTTGATGCTGCGGCCTTAAGTTATAAATCGGGTGATGCTTACCGTGGGTTTGCCCGCGGAAAGAGCAACCTACCAGTGGTCTTCCTCGATTCTAGCGGCCGCAGTTATGCGCTCGATCCGCAAACACTGCCTTCCGCGCGCGGGCAAGGTGAGCCGTTAACCGGTAAACTCACGCCACCGGCAGGTGCTGTAGTTGAACAAGTGTTGATGGAAGAAGAGAGCCAGAAATTGCTGCTCGCCAGCGATGCCGGTTACGGTTTTGTCTGTACCTTTGCTGATTTGGTCGCTCGTAATCGTGCCGGTAAAGCACTGCTCAATCTGCCTGAAAATGCCAAAATTTTACCGCCACTGAATGTCAATCATGATGACGATCTGCTGATGGCTATCACCTCAGAAGGCCGGATGTTGCTGTTCCCAGTCAGTGACCTGCCGCAGTTGTCAAAAGGCAAAGGCAATAAAATTGTCACCATTCCGGCAGCCCGTGCAGCCGCCCGAGAAGAGTTATTGCAGCACCTGAGCATCATCTCGCCGCAGGCATCGGTCACACTGCATGCTGGTAAGCGTAAGCTGACCATTAAGCCTGATGATTTAAGTAAGTTCCGCGCAGAACGCGGCCGCAAAGGAACACTGTTACCGCGCGGTTTGCAAAAAGTGGATCAAATTGAAGTCAACTTGCCGCAAGGTGCTGCTGACGCGTCAGACTCTGCACAATCTTAAAAGACAATACTTTTGAGAGGATGCTTAAAAGCGATACTTAAAAACGAGACTTAAAAAACAAGTGCAGTAAGCGGATATGTAAGCCAAAGCACTGCATAAGCGGGCTGTTACACAGACCCGCTTATTCACCGAACACTTCTCGTATAGCGCCTGTATAACGAAGTATCACTGAACATAAAAAAGCCCCACCAACGGATAAACCGCTGTGTGGGGCTTTTTATATTTAGCGGATAACCCAGTGGATAATCAACGGATTACCCACAGAACATCACGATAATGTTTTAATCAGCGCTTTTTAGCTTTCGCGTTTGGAAGGTCAGTAATCGAACCTTCGAACACTTCTGCCGCCAGACCTACTGACTCATGCAGTGTCGGGTGCGCATGGATGGTCAGTGCGATGTCTTCTGCATCACAACCCATCTCAATAGCCAGACCGATTTCACCTAACAGCTCACCGCCGTTAGTACCGACAATCGCGCCACCTAAAATACGGTGAGTCTCTTTGTCGAAAATCAGTTTAGTCATGCCGTCAGCGCAGTCAGACGCGATAGCACGGCCAGACGCTGCCCACGGGAAGGTTGCGGTTTCGTACTTCAGACCTTCTGCCTGACACTCTTTCTCAGTCTTACCTACCCAAGCCACTTCCGGATCGGTATAGGCAATAGATGGGATCACTTTCGGATCAAAGTAGTGCTTCTTACCAGAGATCACTTCAGCCGCAACATGGCCTTCGTGCACCCCTTTGTGTGCCAGCATCGGCTGACCCACAATATCACCGATAGCATGAATGTGCGGCACGTTAGTGCGCATTTGCTTGTCGGTACGGATAAAGCCACGCTCGTCAACTTCAACGCCCGCTTTGCCAGCATCAAGCAGTTTACCATTTGGTACACGGCCAATCGCCACCAGTACCGCATCGTAACGCTGTGGTTCAGCCGGTGCTTTTTTACCTTCCATCGTCACGTAGATGCCATCTTCACGCGCTTCTACTGCGGTAACTTTGGTTTCCAGCATCAAGTTAAACTTCTTGCTGATCTTCTTGGTAAACACCTTAACGATATCTTTATCCGCAGCAGGAATAACCTGATCGAACATTTCAACAACGTCAATGTTTGAACCCAGAGCGTGATACACCGTGCCCATTTCCAGACCGATAATACCACCGCCCATCACCAACAGACGCTCAGGCACTTCTTTGAGCTCCAACGCATCGGTTGAATCCCAAATACGTGGATCTTCATGCGGAATAAACGGCAGTTCAATCGGGCGTGAACCTGCGGCAATAATAGCGTTATCAAAATTTACGGTAGTCACACCATCAGCACCTTCAACAGCAATGCTGTTCGGGCCGGTGAACTTACCTAAACCGTTAACCACCTGCACTTTACGCATTTTTGCCATACCAGCCAGACCACCGGTCAGTTGGCTGATAACTTTCTCTTTCCACAGGCGAATTTTGGTGATGTCAGTGCTTGGCTCACCAAACACGATACCGTGCTCAGCCAGTGATTTTGCTTCTTCGATCACTTTTGCTACGTGCAGCAGTGCTTTTGACGGGATACAACCCACGTTCAAACACACACCACCAAGGGTGGCATAACGCTCAACAATAACGGTATCCAGACCTAAATCTGCGCAACGGAATGCGGCTGAGTAACCCGCAGGGCCAGCCCCGAGTACCACAACTTGGGCTTTGATTTCTTTACTCATCATGACCTCATTATAATCTTTATATCCCTGAACTCGGGTACGAAGCGCACCACGTAGGGTTTGTGCGCCACAAGTTTACAAGGTTGTTAATAACTCGCAAACAAGCTTCGTATCCGACATGCCCGATTCGTCGGCACGGTCACAGCTTATGCCGTAACCGTGCCAATCGATCATTTTTTACATCACCAAACGGCGAATGTCAGACAAGGCATTGTTCAAGAAGGTGATGAAGCGAGCACCATCAGCGCCATCGATCACACGGTGATCATAAGACAGTGACAGTGGCAGCATCAGGCGTGGTGCGAACTCTTTGCCGTTCCACTTTGGCTTCATCTCAGACTTAGAGACACCCAGAATGGCCACTTCTGGCGCATTTACGATAGGTGTAAATGCTGTACCACCGATACCGCCAAGGCTGGAGATAGTGAAGCAACCGCCCTGCATGTCTGACGATGTCAGCTTGCCAGCACGGGCTTTCTTGGAGATCTCCATCAGATCGCGCGATAGCTCAGTGATGCTCTTCTTATTCACATCACGCACGACCGGAACAACCAGACCGTTTGGAGTATCTACAGCCACACCAATGTTGATGTATTTCTTCAGCGTCAGCTTCTGGCCATCTTCAGAAATAGAGCTGTTAAAGCGCGGCATCATTTCAAGAGCTTTACCCACAGCCTTCAGGATAAAGACCAGCGGAGTCACTTTCAGATCAGCTTTTGCACGCTCAAGCTCAGCATTTTGCTGCTTACGGAACACTTCAAGTTCGGTGATATCTGCATCATCCCACTGAGTTACGTGCGGGATCATCACCCAGTTACGGTGTAAGTTAGCGCCAGAGATCTTCTGGATACGACCCAGTTCAACCTCTTCCACTTCACCAAACTTACTGAAATCCACTTTCGGCCACGGCAGCAGACCCAAGCCTGCACCACCACTCATTGCCGCAGAAGAGGCCGCCTGACCCGATTCCAAACGCTTAAGTGCGTTCTTCACATAGTCTTGTACGTCTTCTTTGAGGATACGACCTTTACGGCCAGAACCTTTCACTTTACCTAAGTTAACACCAAATTCGCGTGCTAAACGGCGAACAACTGGCGTTGCGTGGCTGTACGCAGCATCTTCAGTAAACTCGCTAGCCGCGGCAGGTGCGGCAGCTTTTGCTGCAGGCGCTGCGGCAGCCACAGGTGCAGCTTGTGCTGGCTGAGCGGCTGGCGCAGCAGGTGCTGCACCGGCAACTTCAAAGACCATGATCAGAGAGCCGGTAGACACTTTGCTGCCCGCTTGTACTTTGATCTCTTTGATCACACCAGCAAACGGCGCAGGCACTTCCATAGAAGCCTTGTCGCCTTCCACGGTGATCAGTGATTGTTCAGCTTCTACGCTATCACCCACGGCAACCATGATCTCGGTAACTTCAACTTCGTCACCGCCGATGTCCGGCACGTGTACATCTTTAGCAGCGCTCGCCACCGGTGCAGTAGCAACCGGTGCACTTGCCTGAGCCACTGGCGCTGCAGATGCAGCACCCGCCACTTCAAAGATCATAATCAGGGAACCGGTAGACACTTTACCACCCGTAACCACTTTGATCTCTTTGACCACACCGGCAAACGGTGCAGGCACTTCCATTGACGCTTTATCGCCTTCAACGGTCAGCAGAGACTGCTCTTCGGTCACGCTATCGCCAACGGCAACCATAATCTCGGTGACTTCAACTTCATCACCACCGATATCCGGCACACACACTTCTTTAAGTGCAGCAGCAACAGGTGCAGCCGCAGCAGCCGCTACTGGCGCTGCAACAGGTGCGGCAGCCGCACCCTCTTGTTCAAAAATCATGATCAGTGAACCGGTAGAAACTTTACCGCCAACTTGAACTTTGATCTCTTTTACAATACCGCCGGCAGAGGCAGGCACTTCCATTGAGGCTTTATCGCCTTCAACAGTAATCAATGATTGTTCGGCTTCAACTTTATCGCCGACATTAACCAGAATCTCGGTAACTTCAACTTCATCAGAACCGATATCCGGTACAAAAATTTCCATGCTCATGAATCGTGCCTCTTATGCGTACAGCGGGTTAACTTTATCTGCATCGATACCAAATTTCGCAATAGCATCAGCTACAACAGATTTGGCAATATCACCACGGCTGGCCAGTTCGGTCAGTGCAGCAACAACCACGTAATGCGCATTCACTTCAAAGTGGCGACGCAGGTTTTCGCGGCTATCAGAACGGCCAAAACCGTCAGTACCCAGTACGCGATAGTTAGCCGCCGGTACAAATGCACGAACTTGTTCAGCGAACAGTTTCATGTAGTCAGTTGCCGCGATAGTTGGTGCATCATTCATCACAGAAGTGATGTGAGCCACACGTGGCGCAGCTTCTGGATGCAGCATGTTCCAACGGTCACAATCTTGGCCTTCACGGGCCGCTTCGGTGAACGAAGTCACGCTGTATACATCAGAACCGATGCCGTAATCAGCAGACAGGATCTGTGCCGCTTCACGAACATGACGCAAGATTGCACCAGAACCCATCAGCTGAACTTTTGCCTTATCACCGGCAACAGTTTCCAGCTTGTAGATACCCTTACGGATACCCTCTTCTGCGCCTTCTGGCATTGCAGGCTGATGGTAGTTTTCGTTCATGGTAGTCAGGTAGTAGAACACGTTCTCCTGCTCACCATACATACGGCGCACACCGTCTTGCATCACAACAGCCAACTCATACGCATAGGCTGGGTCGTATGCAACACAGTTAGGAATAGTCAGTGCCTGAATGTGGCTATGGCCATCTTCATGCTGCAAACCTTCACCGTTAAGCGTCGTACGGCCTGCTGTACCACCGACCAAGAAGCCGCGAGCTTGCTGATCGCCTGCCGCCCAGCACAGGTCACCAATACGCTGGAAACCAAACATTGAGTAGTAGATGTAGAACGGAATCATCGGTACATCGTTGGTGCTGTAAGAGGTTGCCGCCGCCAGCCATGAAGACCCTGCGCCCAGCTCGTTAATACCCTCTTGCAGAACCTGACCGGCTTTGTCTTCTTTGTAGTAAGAGACAACTTCACGATCTTGTGGGGTATAGTTCTGACCCTGCGGGTTATAGATACCCACCTGACGGAACAGGCCTTCCATACCAAAGGTACGTGCTTCATCGGCAATAATTGGCACAATGTGCTTACCGATATTTTTGTCTTTCAGCAGGACGTTCAGTGCACGTACAAATGCCATCGTCGTTGAAATTTCACGCGCTTGTTCATTCAGCAGCGGCTTGAACTCTTCAAGTTCTGGCGTGATGAACTCTTGGGTGAATTTCGGCAGACGGGTTGGTACATACCCTTTCAGGGCCTGACGGCGCTCATGCAGGTAGTTGTACTCTTCTGAACCTTCTGGGAATTTGATGTATGGCAGGTTCTGCACTTCATCATCAGACAAGTTGATGTTGAAACGGTCACGGAACTGCTTCACGCTTTCCATATCCAGTTTCTTCACGGAGTGAGCAATGTTCTTGCCTTCCGCTGCATCACCCATACCGTAACCTTTTACGGTCTTGGCCAGGATCACAACCGGCTTGCCTTTGGTCTCTTTTGCTTTTTGGAATGCCGCATAGACTTTAACCGGATCATGACCACCACGGTTCAGTGACCAGATTTCGTCATCAGTCAGATCTTTAACCAGCTCAGCCGTTTCCGGATACTTGTTAAAGAAGTGCTCGCGCACGTATGCACCATCTTTTGATTTCAGGTTCTGATAGTCACCGTCAACGGTTTCACTCATCAGTTGCAGCAGCTTACCCGAGGTATCTTTCTGCAGTAGGGCATCCCACTTAGAACCCCAGATAACTTTGATCACTTCCCAGCCAGCGCCACGGAACAGGCCTTCTAGCTCTTGAATAATCTTACCGTTACCCACTACTGGGCCATCAAGACGCTGCAGGTTACAGTTAATCACGTAGCACAGGTTGTCCAGTTTCTCACGGGCGGCAAATGTCAGCGCACCTTTAGATTCTGGCTCATCCATCTCACCATCACCCAAGAACGCATACACGGTCTGCTCGGCGGTGTTTTTCAAACCACGATCATTGAGATACTTCAGGAAACGTGCCTGATAGATAGCATTGATCGGGCCTAAACCCATAGATACGGTTGGGAACTGCCAGAATTCAGGCATCAGTTTTGGATGTGGGTAAGAAGAGACACCCTTGCCTTCAACTTCCTGACGGAAGTTGTTCAGTTGATCTTCGCTCAGACGGCCTTCAACGAAAGCACGTGCATAGATCCCCGGAGAGATATGACCTTGGAAGAACACCAAGTCACCGCCATCTTGCGCATTACGAGCGCGGAAGAAGTGGTTGAACGCCACATCATAAATGGTGGCAGAAGACTGGAAAGAAGCCATGTGGCCGCCCAGATCCAAGTCTTTCTTGGATGCGTGCAGAACCGTCATGATGGCATTCCAGCGGATCGCGGAACGAATACGGCGCTCCAGATTATGATTACCCGGATAAACTGGGTCAGCAGAAGCTGGAATGGTGTTGATGTAGTTAGTGTTAATACCGCTTGGCAGCGCTACGCCACCCATACGTGCTTTATCCATGATCTGATCGATCAGGAACTGTGCACGCTCAACGCCTTCTTCGCGAATTACCGATTCGAGAGCCTGCAGCCAGTCGCTGGTTTCGATCGGATCCACGTCATTGCTCATCATGTCTGACATGGTGGTCTTCCTTATCTTCTTTAGTTCGGTCAGTTTTACTTAATCTGGATGCTCTTCTGTCAGTTCATGACTGCACAAAAACACCGTCTGTTTGTGTGTTACTTATTCTGTAACCTATTTATTGCTAATTTATGGTCTTGCTATGTAAATCATTTCCGCAGAACTAATGCATCAACACCAGTCAATCCATGCGTTGCTGAAGCCGCCGCAAAGACCGCTCTTGGCGGCTATGTTCACGGCTAAGATCCAACAAAGTTTCCTCAATAAACGCCAAATGCCGATGTGATGCTTCGCGAGCTTGCTCCGGCGCGCGGGCCAGTATCGCGGTAATCACATCAGCACGGTGGCTGCTCACTTGCGCCAGTTTTTCACGGCGCATATACAGCAGCTCAAAATTCTGTTTTACATTCTGCTCTAACAGTGGGGCTAAACAACGGACTAAATGTAACAGCACCACATT
>NZ_JBOFRH010000093.1:0-1338 GCF_051650925.1 Plesiomonas sp. | reverse complement strand
AGCAGTTAAGTCCGCAACAGTATCAACGTACCCGAGTTCTGACACTGCTCGGTACCATTATCACGCAATTTGCCTTGGGCTCGGTGTATACCTGGAGCCTGTTCAATGCGCAGCTCTCCAGCAAGCTGGATGAGCCGGTAAGTCAGGTAGCGTTTGCCTTCGGTTTACTGAGTCTGGCGTTGGCGGTGGCCTCGTCATTGGCTGGCAAACTGCAAGAGCGCTTCGGTGTGCGTAAGGTGACTTTGGGGGCCGGCCTGCTGTTAGGTTTGGGATTTTTTCTCACCGCTCATGCTAGCAATCTGATGATGCTGTATCTGTGCGCCGGTATTTTGGTGGGTTTTGCTGACGGTACGGGCTATTTGATGACGTTGTCGAACTGTGTGAAATGGTTCCCTGAGCGTAAGGGGCTGATTTCCGCCTGTGCCATTGGCGCGTATGGGTTGGGCAGTTTGGGCTTTAAATACATTAACTTATTGCTGCTTTCTAGCACCGGCCTGGAAAATACCTTCAAGATGTGGGGATTGCTGGCGATGGTGCTGGTGATGCTGGGGGCGCTGTTAATGAAAGATGCACCCGCGCGCCAAGAATCAGCTGGCACGCAACAAGCTCATGATTTTACGCTGGCACAAGCGATGCGTAAGCCGCAGTACTGGATGTTGGCGTTAATGTTTCTAACTGCCTGCATGAGTGGTTTGTATGTCATTGGCGTGGCCAAAGATATCGGCGAGAAAATGGTGAACTTGCCTGCCGTTGTGGCCGCCAATGCCGTGGCAGTGATTGCGATGGCGAACTTGGGCGGTCGTTTGGTGCTGGGCATTTTGTCTGACCGTATGCCGCGCATTCGTGTGATTTCGCTGGCACAAGTGATTACGCTGGCGGGAATGGCTCTGCTGCTGTTTGTACCACTGAATGCCAACTTGTTCTTTGCTGCTGTTGCCTGCATTGCCTTTAGCTTTGGTGGCACTATTACGGTCTATCCGTCTTTGGTCAGTGATTTCTTTGGCTTAAATAACCTGACCAAGAACTACGGGGTGATTTATCTGGGCTTTGGTCTGGGTAGCATTATCGGCTCAGTGGTGGCGTCGTTGTTTGGCGGCTTTATGGCGACCTTCTACCTGATTCTGGCTCTGCTGGTGGTGGCGTTGGGGATATCGCTGACTATCCGTCATCCGCTGACAACCCAGCATCAGCAGCAGATAGAGTTAAGCTAAGTTGGCTATTTTGTAGGGAAGCAGAAATTTGCCATCAAATGCTAACCTCGTAATAGCAGACATCAAGCATAAAGAAAACAAACACAAAAAAAGGCTGCGTAGGCAGCCTTTCTCATTGATGCTCGGA
>NZ_JBOFRH010000092.1:0-1041 GCF_051650925.1 Plesiomonas sp. | reverse complement strand
CATAATAGCCAGAAAAAGCAGCGCCAACACCGTATAGGCCTGAAGTATTGCATAAGGCAGCACATTACCCATGCCTTGTTCTTCTGTCACGCGCCAGTAAATGACTGATGAGATACCGATAAGCAACATCGGCACTGATAACACGACCCCGGTGCGTACGCTGATACGATCCGAGATCTGGCTAGCAACCAGCGCCATAAAGGTAATCATCATCGGCAAACGATCCCAGAAGAGTCGTCCGTTGTCGGGGGCTAGATGGTAGTAACTTGACCCAAATGCAGTCGCAAATATACCAAAGAAAAATACCAGATAAAGCCAACGCTCCTGGCTGCACTCAAACTGCACGCGGTTTCGTATCAGCAGGCTCAATCCCCACGAGCCTGCCAGCAAAAACCCTATATTGGAGGCAACATTGTTGAAATGCTCGATCCCCAAAAAGGTGCGTTGATCTGCAAAATTATGATAATCCACCGACTGTGGGATGGCCGGTAACAACAGGGCAGCAACCACACAGGCAAGGGTAAAGCCGATTAGTAGCAGATTGCGCATACTCATAGAGCAAACTCCTGTCGACAATATGTGGTACCAGAGACGAGAGGCTTATTATTATGCATTATCGCCTCTGTTTTTATCCCATGACGTGTTGCTTTTATTGCTTACTGACAATGGCATTAAATACACGTTCGCCATCGGCGCGGTGTGCATCCAAAAACCCATCGCGTATTTCCCATCGGGTCACTGACTCCAGCGCAGCGAGGAATTCACGCTCTTGTTGCATCACCCCATCGGCATGGCACTGCATCCGGGTACTGCGAACTGGGCCAATGCTCAAGCGAGCATCATCCGCGGAAAAACTCGCATGATATGTATTGCAACCACTGCTGCCATATACCAGCCCCTGCTCAAAGCGCATACTCAGCCGAGTGTCAGACAACACCCCTACAACAGCATGGCGGCCGTTGTTAAATCCGATGATCTCCCAATCCGCGCCCTCCAGGGTTGCTGCAGGCTGCGCTTTAAAACGCAATACCGCACCAGTAG
>NZ_JBOFRH010000091.1:0-4332 GCF_051650925.1 Plesiomonas sp. | reverse complement strand
TCCGGTAACGGAACACTCGGTGTTAATACCTGCTATCTCTGCACCCCTTTTTTCAGCTATCGAGGACACCATGGATCAGGAATTCATTGATATGCCGAGCATTGATCACCCGTATGCCCTATCAACTGAAGAGGATGATGTTGATCATGTGGCACTCACACCGCTTATGCACGGATTAGGTCAGCGGCTACAGACTAAAGATAGCCAGCAAGCGCATGAGATGCTCGAAGAGATCGGCAAAACGTTACGTGCAATGGTAGAGGGGCTGCTCACTTTGCAGGTTGAACAGGCAGCCTTGGCAGATAAGCATCTTCGCCCGATTGAGGATAATCCTCTGCGTTTGGGGCTAGATTATGAGGCGACATTGGCGTTGTTGTTTGCTGATGGTAAAAGCCCTGTACATCTGTCTGCGCCTGCTGCGGTCAATGAAGTGCTACGTAATGTACGGATACACCATATTGCTAATCAACAGGCTATAGCGGCTGCGCTAGACAATATTTTGCAGGCATTTTCTCCGCAAGCGTTGTTAGGGCGTTTTACTCACTATCGCCGTACTAGCTTATCAATGGAGCATGAAGAGGGCTGGGCATGGACGATGTATCAACACTATTACCGTGAACTGACCTCGGTGCGCCAACAAGGGTTCGATAAATTATTTCATCAAGTTTATGACCAAGCCTATGACCGAGCTGTGCGTGAACAGCAGGAACAGTTCTGATGATGCGGACATTATGGTTTGTACTGTGGCTATTTTTACTGGCCGGTTGTACTACGCTCGGCAAAATAACCGATGTTGTGATGAATCCGGATATACAAGTGGGTAGTCATGCAGAGCAACCCTCGACCGTAGGGCTGACTTTGCTCGCAGAACCTGATGTGAATCCGAATGAGAGTGGTGATGCTGCCCCAATAGAGTTTCAGGTGCTGATGCTATCCGAAGACTCACGTTTGCTGGCTACTGACTACGATCAGGTGACAGATGATGTGGCGAAAGCCTTAGGGAAAAATTATATAAATCATCAAGATTACACGTTATTACCTGGGCAGTTTAAGTATTTACCACCGGTGGTACTGGAAGAGGGTGTTCGTTATGTCGCTGTTATCGCTCGCTATTCTGAGCCTGATCAGGCTGAGTGGCGCAAGGTGGTAAAAGTGAATTATACCGGGCGGGCTTATCAGATTCTGGTGCATCTGCGTCAGAGTGATGTTGAACTGCAAAAAGAAGAAGAATAACCATGTCGAGCCGAAATAAGGTGATTTGGCGCGAGGGGTTGTTTATTAAACCTCAGCATTTTCAGCAGCAACAGCGGCATACTGATCACATATTGCATGCCCGTTTTAGTGCACTGAGCGATTATTTTTACGGATTACAATCTCTGACGCTTAATGAAGAGTACCTCGGATTTGGTCGGATAGCATTGGTGAGTGCCCGTGGTGTCATGCCTGATGGTACGGTATTTAATCTTCCGGCTGATGATATGCTGCCACCTCCGCTCGAGATCACTGATGTTTCAGTGGCCAATCAAAAGATTTATCTGACTCTACCTTTATCTATCAGTGGTGTTAAAGAAGTTGGGGAGGTGGGGCATGCTGTTGCGACAAGAATACAAGCAAGCCGTCATGATATTAGGGATCTGCACAGTGACAGTGGTGATGTGACCTCACTGGAAGTGGGGAAAGTAAGTCTGCGTTTGATGCTTGAGCGAGAAGATCGTAGTGCGTATGCAGCCATTGCGATAGCCCGAATTAGGGATAAACGGCCAGATGGCGGATTGGTGCTTGATCCGAACTTCATGCCTTGCAGTATCAGTATTTCTGCTATTTCAGCGTTGAAACGCTTTTTAGGAGAGTCGGCAGGTCTGGTTGCTGAACGAGCGCGTAGTTTAGCACAGCGTTTAGCTGCACCTGGCCAGCAGGGTGTGGCTGATGTTGCAGAATTTATGATGTTGCAACTGCTCAACCGCGCGCAGCCTCAGTTATCTCATTTGGCGCGCCTTGATACATTACATCCAGAGCGGCTACATGAAGCATTGGTGCAACTGTGCGGTGAGTTGATGACCTTTACGGATGAGTCTCGTTTACCCCCTGAATTTCCTGCATATCAACATGATGAACCACAAACGAGCTTTGAGCCTGTGATGTTGGCACTTCGTCAAGCCCTCAGTACCGTGCTTTCACCAAAAGCCGTCTCTATTCAGTTACGAAAGCATCAGCATGGTGTGCTGGTTGCTGTTATTGGGGATCGGGAGTTGATGACCCGTGCTGAATTTGTGTTGGCGGTGCGTGCGCGTATGCCACAAGAGCAGCTGCGTAAACAGTTTCAGCAACAGACCAAAATAGCCTCCAGTGAGAAAATCCGTGAACTTATCAATTTACAACTGCCGGGTATTCCCTTACTGCCTCTGCCGGTTGCGCCACGCCAATTGCCTTACCACGCAGGTTACAGCTATTTCCAATTAGATAGGCAAAGCCCTGCATGGCAAATGTTGGTTCAAGGCAACACATTGGCTTTCCATATCGCAGGAAGTTTTCCTGAGTTAGATATGCAATTTTGGGCGATTCGCAGTCAGGGATGAAGCGATTAATGACCACCGACATAATCAAACATGAGCAACTCAATGATCTTTTATACGACCATGCTACTCAGCTCGATTTCGATTCTGATTACTGGTTTCGTCTTCGTGGGTACAGTATTAATCCGATCATTGATGCAGTAACCCCACTGTTGGGCATGGTGTTACGCATTCGACAACTCTCTAGTCATGATCAGGTTGCTGAACTTTATCAGCGGGTAGTCACTGAAATTCAGGCTATCGAACAGGAGCTGATCGCTCATGGATATGAGAATGGTATGGTGCTCTCTTTTCGTTACATTTTGTGCACTTTTATTGATGAAGCGGTGATGAGCCAAGAGTGGGGCAGCTTGAGTGAATGGTCGGAACACTCTTTACTTACCCGCTTTCATAATGAAACGTGGGGAGGTGAAAAGGTCTTTGTACTGCTAAACAAATTACAAGAAGACCCAGCTCGTTACCGTGAGGTACTGGAGTTTATTTATCTGTGTTTGTGTCTTGGATTTGAAGGGCGTTATCGCGTGATGAACCATGGGCGTGAAGAGTTTGAGCGGGTTGTTCGGCAGTTGCACCACCAATTGAGTGTAGATTGTGATGATTCCCCAATAGTCTTTCATCTTAATTTAGGACAACAGATTTCGAGTTCACCATTAAAACCGGAAATTTCATTACGCAGTCTATGTATTGGAACGGTCATTACTCTGCTAGGTATATTCATTTTTTATTATAGCCGGTTAGATAACCAGACTCAGGATGTGCTGCGTCAGTTAAATGAATTATTGAAATAAGTTTAATTAAAATAAGTTAAGGAGAACTTGTTTTGATTCGTATCGAACTGCCTGTATTGGTGGAAAGACTTAATCCTGTGTGTCGGCATATGCTCGAAGAGTCTGCGGCCCAGTGTGTCAGTCATCAGGGCGCTGAGATCCGTATTGAGCACCTATTGCTCAACATGGTAGAGACCCCTCTAAGTGATGCCAGAATGATTATGCAGCGCGCCGGAGTAGATATTGTCGCGCTACGTACATTGTTGCAACCTGCCAATACGAGCCATGCTTTCGAACCAGGATACCCCGCTTTTTCACCGCTGCTGGTGGAATGGATACAGGATAGTTGGTTGCTCGCATCCGCCCAATTTAAGCATATTCAGTTGCGAAGTGGGATTTTGTTGCTGGTACTGCTAATGACACCCTCCCGCTACCTGCCTACTGCTGTTGTTCGGCTGTTGATGGTCATTAATCGTGATTTGGTGCATCAACAATTTGATGAGTGGGTTAGCGAGTCAGCCGAAACGAATATTGAACCTGACATTAAATCAGTTTCTACAGATAAAGTGGCTGTGCTGGCCGAAGCGTCATTACTGGGAAGGTTTACACAAAACATTACCGAGTTGGCGCGCAACAACGGTATTGATCCGGTACTGTGCCGAGATCATGAAATTGATTTGATGATTGATATTTTATCTCGCCGCCGTAAGAACAACCCGATTGTGGTCGGTGAGGCGGGTGTCGGTAAAAGCGCGCTTATTGAAGGGCTGGCACTGCGGATAGTGGCCGGCCATGTGCCAGAAAAATTACGTGATGTCATACTGCTGTCTCTTGATCTGGGCGCGATGCAGGCCGGAGCATCAGTAAAGGGTGAGTTTGAAAAACGCTTTAATGGGGTTATTCAGGAGGTTAATGCGGCTAAATATCCGGTGATCCTCTTTATTGATGAAGCGCATACGTTGATAGGTGCGGGTAATCAGGCCGGTGGGTTG
>NZ_JBOFRH010000090.1:0-3163 GCF_051650925.1 Plesiomonas sp. | reverse complement strand
GGTGTGGTGAGGTAACGGAATTCGGTCATCCACTCGGTTCCGCGTTTGCTCATATAGCGCGGAGTAATAGTGGCATCATAGTTAGGCGCGATATTCCAGTAGTAGGGAATATCCAGCTGAATACCGTCTTTGTTGGATGTTTTAAATGCCGGAACTAAAAAACCGGAGCGGCGTTTGTTGCCAAGTGGGATCTGTAGATACGGGGTATAGAAAATCGGGACGCCGGCGACTTGAAAGCGAGCATTCCACAACTCGGCCATCTCTTCTTGGCGATCTTGCACCATAGTGGTGGCGGCAATACTCCAACTGTCATCTTCAGGAAGGCAGGTAGTAAAGACGGCACTTTTCATGATGTTGTAACGATTTTCGCGCAGTTGCAGCTCTTTGGCCGTGCCACGCCCTTGTTTATCCACAAACTGGTAGTTGGCTTGATCAACATCGGTATCTTTACTGTCTAAATCTGACCATGCACGCGGCCCTTTTAGACTAATAGTTGGATCAAAATAGTGTACGTTACCGCGGGCGGTCATTTCGCGTTTGACCGGCTGGCCATTTTTCAGTTGCTGAGTGACTTCGGCTTCATGTGATGTGAGCTGGCGATTGCCCTGTTCAACATTCACATTTCCCTGATAAAAGGCACGATTTGGGTAATCAACATTCGCATCGTCAGACAAAATAGTGACGGTTTGCGTGTTAGGATCACCTTCAATGAGTGGCTTGGTATAGTGCGGCACGCCGGATAAGCATTGGCTACGCAAATCGGCGTACGAGTGCGGGCTGAACAGTATGGCTCCGATGGTTGAAGCTAAGATTGTCGGAAGAATTTTTTTCATACCGGTATAGAGGGTCCTACAACCTGAGCGAGCCATAATGCCCGCAAGCAATTGAGCTGAATGCAGAGTATGATAAAGCAATTTGCGTCACTCGGCACATTTATGATTATTTGTCTGTAAAAGCCAGTATACCGCGTAAATTGTTGATGAGAAAAATGCTTATTTAGGACAACAACGAGTACAAAAACAGATCTTTTTAGCGAGAATTTTCAACCACAGTGATGGGGTTTAAGAGGGGCAGGAATGCAGTTGTGGGGCAAATTGGTGGGTATTGCATTGGGATCGCTGGCTGGCGGGCCCATTGGTGCTTTTTTCGGATTGTTAATCGGCCATCAAATTGATAAGCGGGTGGCGGCTCAAGCTAATTTTCAGGGCTATTTCAGCAATCAGCAGGCGCGTCAGTCTCTGTTTTTTCACGCGACATTTTCGACGATGGGGCATTTAACCAAGTCAAAAGGGCGGGTGACAGAAGCTGATATCCAAATGGCGAATGCGATGATGAGCCGGATGAACCTGCATGGCGAAGCGCGTAAAGCAGCTCAGGAAGCATTTCGTGATGGCAAGCTGGCCGATTTTCCGCTGCGCCAGACATTGCGTGATTTTCGCCGCGCCTGTTTTGGCCGTTTTGACCTGCTCAAGATGTTTATGGAGATCCAACTGCAAACGGCGTTTGCCGATGGCTCTTTGCATCCGAGTGAGCGCGATGTTTTGTATGTGATAGCCGAAGAGCTGGGTTTTTCGCGTAGCCAATTTGAGCAACTGTTATCTATGCTTGAGGGCAGCTCACAATTTCGTGGTGAGCAGGGTTCACAGCAAGAGGGCTGGGCCCCACGCAATGCTAATGGCCCGACACTGGCTGATGCCTGTAAAGTGCTGGGTGTTAGCAGCAGTGATGATGATCAAACGGTTAAGCGTGCCTATCGCAAGCTGATGAATGAACATCACCCCGATAAGCTGGTGGCCAAAGGGCTACCGCCGCAGATGATGGAGTTAGCCAAGCAAAAAGCACAGGATATTCAAGCGGCTTATGACCTGATCCGGCGCGAGCGTGGTTTTCGTTAAAATTGCCTATTAGAGGTGGAGGCTAACGAGGGTTTGCCTTGCTATCGGCAGTACACTGCGATTGAGTTTTGCGTAAAACGATCAGGTGTACATGCTCATTGGGTGCTGACATTCACAGGCTCTTCGTGTTACCACGAATGAGCCTGTTGAGTTTCTACCGCAAAATTATCGTCACGTTGCAGTATGCGCATTACGGGTAGGGTAGTGGGGTAAACTTACACTTGATTTAGCGCAGAGGATGCAACAGCGATATTTTTTGCTGTTCCGTGCTCGGGCAGATTGGCTGATGTAGCGTCAGGTGCTTGCACTAAACAGTGTCGGCCACGCTGTTTGGCGCGGTACAGTGCTTTATCTGCGGTATGGTAGAGTTCGGTGATAGTGCGGCTTTCCCCGTTAGCATAACCGGCCGAGAAGGTGAGCAGGCCAAACGGTGAGCCTCGGTGTGGAATGGCTAGCTGCTCGGTAATGTTCATCAGATCGTTAATCAGTTCGGTTAGCTCATGCTGCTGTACGGCCGGAATTAATACGGCAAACTCTTCCCCGCCCATACGGGCAACGGTGCAGTGAGACATGCTGTTTCTCAGGGCGATAGAGAAGCTGCGCAGGCACTCATCACCGGCCGGATGGCCGTAGATATCGTTAAAGGCTTTGAATGAGTCAATATCAATCAGGATCAAGCCCGGTGAAGCGGGCTCTTCCATCATCTGCTGGATAATTTGATCGAAATAACGGCGATTGTAGAGGCCGGTGAGTGGATCATGATAAGAGAGATCAAGCAGACGCTGATTGGCCTCATTGAGTGCTTGTGTGCGCTCTTGTACCTGATTATCGAGCGAAAGATTGAGATGTCGCAGGTCTTGTTCGCTCTGAAAACGGGCCAGTAGGCTGGCTACCACCGCTGTAAAGAGGTGCAAAATAGTTTGCTGGTGGCTGGTCATCACCCGTCGGCTAAGTAGGTTGTCGGCAAAAATCGCCCCGAAAAAACGCCCGCCGTGCCACAGACCGGCACTTAAATGCCAGCCGATGCCGATCAGGTGATTATCGTTAAACAAAGGGGCATCTCGCCGAACGGTGAAGTAATCTTGCACTGTCAGCATTGGGGCGATAACCGGATCAGCATAAGGATCAATTTGCAGATGGTGTTCATCACGCAGATTACCCTGCTCATCGCAACCATAGGTGCCGCATAACATGTGTGTGTTTTGATCCCACAACACCACAGCCGCTCGATCAACACCCAGTGTTTTCACTTTCTCTACCGCCACTTT
>NZ_JBOFRH010000089.1:0-1360 GCF_051650925.1 Plesiomonas sp. | reverse complement strand
ACAGCACTCTATCTTTTATTCCGTTCGCCTATTCAGAAACCGTGTTTATCTATAATCAAGAATATCTCAAAAAGCTCAATATTACGCCACCAGACACATGGCAGGCGCTGGCAAAACCGGAATTTCATAGCCATATCACCATGAGCTCGCCCTCACGCTCCGGCACAACGCACATTATGGTCGAAAGTATCTTACAACAATACGGCTGGGATGCTGGGTGGCAATTATTGTTAGAGATCGGCGCTAATTTACGCGGCGTGTCAGCGCGCAGTTTTGGCGTGTCTGAAAGTGTATCCCGTGGCGTTGTCGGTGTTGGCCCCGTCATTGATAGCTACGCACTCAAGCAACAAGATAAACTCAAATACATCACTTATCGTCCGATCCGCAAAGGGCCGATCATTCCGGTTTATTATGGCGTCATCCACAATAGTGCGAATAAAGCAGCGACTCACGATTTCTTAGCCTATTTGCAACAGCTTTCCACCGATGAACGCCATGCGATGCGGGCGTTTAAAAAACACGCGATACAAACCAGTGAGCAATCACCCGAAAAAACCTACTCTGTCGATCAGACGTTGATGCTTAAGCGGAGCAATTTGGTAAAATTACTGTTTGATAAAACGATCGTGGCACATACGCCGATATTGCAACAAGTGTGGGGAGATATTCATCAGAAAGAAAAACGGCATCTAACTTCCGCAGAACAACATAAAATTACGCAAGCAAAACAGCTACTTTCTACTCCGATTATTACTCAGGCACAGTCAGAATCGGCCCATGTATTGCAACTCGCGAACCTGCCGCCTCAATCCCATGAGCGAGTCATGTTCAGTGAATCACTCGAGAAAAAATTTCGGCTCAATATCGATAAAGCATTAGATATACTGCGTACCATAGAGTAACTGATTATGCTGGCACACTTTCCGTTAGGAAAACGGCTCATGCTGTTTTGCCTATTACAATCATCACTGACTTTTATAACAGGCTGTATCGGCTATTTTGTCTGGTCGTCCTTATCCAATAACATCACGACCACACTAGCCAGTAACATTAGTGCCGTTAATGCTCAACATGAAATCGATACGCGAAGCAACCAATTGCTTTTATTGGTGGCGGATATCTCTAACGCTTCCGCAATTACAGATATCATTAGAAAAGAGCATAAAATTAATACCGTAGTCGCTGAACTTGAGAATCTAACGGATACGCAAGATACTCACCTGCGCGCCATTAATCAGAAAGTCAAAGCCCTGACTTTTGAACAAAGTAAATTGATTAAGCATAAGATTGCGCTCTCTAATCAATTGGTTAAAGCGCGTGATTTGATCAATGCCCTCCACTATGACGCAATAGAGGAAGC
>NZ_JBOFRH010000088.1:0-4113 GCF_051650925.1 Plesiomonas sp. | reverse complement strand
AGAATCACGATCGGTAATACGGTGAGTAAGATCATCAACCAACGCTGTTTTCAGTGCGCTAATCTGTTGCTCACACACCGGTGAGGCTCTATCAGCCAGCGCACTGCACAACAAACTCAATGTGTCTGTCATTCCCTGCATAGCCAACTGGAAACGGGCAATATCAGGGGGGGTATGCAAGGCATTTTGCTGTGCAGGATCATGGTATAACGGCACTCGCAACGCCAGCAATCCACGCCGAAGGATCAGCAAATGTCCAGCCAAGTTACCGCTATCTACTGTTGAGATATAGCGTGGATAGAGCGGCCTGAGTGTTTGTGTATCGTACCAGTTGTAAAAATGGCCGCGATAACGCCCAAGCTGATCAAGGGTATTAAGGGTTAATGTGCAGCGCTGTAATAGGTTGTGGCGGGTGATATAACCAAAATCAAACGCAGTCAGGTTAGCTAATAGTGACAACCCGATATTGGTAGGTGAAGTGCGGTGTGCCACCACTGGCTCTGGCACTTCCTGAAAGTTATCTGGCGGCAGATAATTCTCATCAGCATTAACAAACGTTTCAAAAAAGCCCCATGTTTCACGGCTTAACTGGCGTAAATATGTCTGCTGTGAAGCATCAAACTGCCTGTTTTTACGGGTCACCGGCTGGCTGATATACGCCAGTAATGCGGGCACAATCAACCAGCCAACGCCCAGCAAGAGGGCCATCAGTACATTGTGCGGTGCAAGCCACAATACAGCAGCAGGAATTACCACCGCACACACCACCGAAAACCACATCCGGTGATAGAAAACACTTGCCTGTGTTTTTGCGTTTTGCTGTGCAACCTCAGCCGTTGTCCACTCCAATAATCCGGCATGGCTAACCCACATGCGCCAAATCGCCGTCATTATCGCCTTGGTCTGGTAATACGCATCAAACGGCAATAACAGCAGCTCAAGACTACGCTGACGTAGGCGGGAAAACATCTGTTTTACACTCAAACGCCAGTACTGATACAACGAAATTTCAGCCGGCATCACCGCCACATCCAGCAGCAGTGCCACCAGCGGCGAACCGACGAGCAATACAGCCAGTAAAATTGTAACCACAGCCGGTGAACACAATAAGACGCTGCTGATCAGTAGAGTTAATGTTGCCGCTGGCACCATGCTGCGCCGCAGATTATCAAACAGTTTCCACTGTGATAGCGCCGATAAAGTATTGTGCTCGTATTGCCCTTGTGTGTTGCGCAGCTTACGGCGTAACCACGGAAGCAATTGCCAATCGCCTCGGATCCAGCGGCTACGGCGGGCCACATCAACCAGATAATTTTCAACCGGCGGCTCATACAAGGTAATGTCACTGATCAAGCCAGATCGGGCGTAGCAACCTTCCAGCAGATCATGGCTTAATACCTGATTATCTGGCCAGCGATCAGACAAGACACGCTCAAATACCGCCAGATCGTAAATCCCCTTACCGATAAAAGAGCCTTCACCAAACAAATCCTGATACACATCCGAAACAGTGCGGGTATAGGGATCAAGCCCCGACTCTGCACCACAAATTTGGGTATACCGGTTTGGCCCCTGTTCGGGGATCACTTCTGCAATACGTGGCTGTAAAATGGCATAGCCAGTGATCACTCGCTGACAAATAGGATCATACACAGCCTGATTAAGCGGGTGAGCCAGAGTACCAATCAACTGACGCGCCGCATCCGGCGGCAGTTGGGTATCCAGATCAAGGGTTATCACATAGCGTACATTACTCAATACCGCACGCCGGCCGGTTACACTGTCAAAGGCATCGGCATCACGCCCCAGCAAAAACGCATTCAGCGCAGCCAGTTTTCCGCGCTTACGCTCATAACCCATCCAGCACTGCTCACCTTCATTCCAGCGTCTGTCACGGTGTAGCAGGAAAAAAACACTGCTGCGCGAATCACTGTTAATTCGCTGATTTAAATTCAGAATATGCTGTTTGGCATGAGCCAGTAAATCACCATCTTCCGGCATAATCTGCTGTGAGGCATCGGTAAAATCAGTTAACAATGCAAAATGCAAATAGGCATCTGGGTTAGCCAGATACCGAACCTCCAGTGCGGCAACCGCCTCATCAATCTGAGCCTTGCTGCGCAATAGCATCGGCACAGCAACTAAAGATCGGCACTCAGGTGGCAGCCCTTGTGAATAATCCACTTTTGGAAGATGTGCCGGACGCACCTGCCGCGTCAGCACTTCATTAATCAGTGATAACGCCAACTGACTGAACGCGATAAGGCCGCTAACCCCCAATACCGCCTGCAACAACCAGTGAACTGGGCTGCTGACATACGCCATCAACCATACTGGCAGCATCGCCCCTACAATCACGGCTGAAACATAAACATGCAGCGCATATTTTTTTATCGTCTGCCGTAGTGTTGCCCGTACACCACGCCGAACACCGAACATCGTTTCCACGGCTGCCAAACCATCACCAATAAGGTAATAGCCAACATGGGTGCGTCTGTCATCTGCGGCATAGCGTGAAGCGGCCTGCTGAGCCTGTTCCAGCACCTTACGAGCCACAACCGGTTCACTGTATTTATCGCGGCCACTACGGGCTAAACGTTCAATAACATGCCGGTAAGTATCACGAGTAGTAAAATCCATTTGTGCATACACACCACAGGGGTCTGTGCGCAAAATTTGTTCAGTCACACTCATTGTTTCAACGAACTCAGGCCAGTTCATCTCATCTAAATGGCGTAAACTACTGATACTGTTGCTGACCGATAACTGGCGAGTGGCCTGTAACTGCGCTTGCATTTGTACGGCTGACTCAATGGTTTTGCCCTGCTCTTGCAGGCGTAACGTTAACCAGTCTGTAGCCAGTGTTAATGCCGCCCCTTTTCCCTGCAAACGGCGGGTAAATTCAGCAATAAACCCGCACGTTAAAGGCAGTTGCGCCGCAGCCATCTCTGCCACTGCCTGTAACTGCTGATCTGAGGGCGCTTGTGCCACACTCAGTAAACGCTCAGCCCAGACAATCGCCAGTGATATCTGTTGTACATCGTCTATCTGGCACAGAGCAATGCGGCGTAAATTTTCAATCAGGGCAAGACGCAGCATAATAGGCAGCGCCCACAACTCACCTAAACTCAGATCAGACAACGTCTGGTAAGCACTGATAAAACCACTAAAACTGTCAGCATCCCAGTGGCCATCACCATGTGCTATGGCCTCCAGTGCAATATCATATACGCGCGGAATACCTTGCTGGTTTGCGTTACTTAAACGCGGCAAACCCCGCCCATATTTTTTCGGTAAACTCTGGCGAATCAGGTGAATTTGCTCTTCCACCAGATAGTAGTTATCGAGCAGCCACTCTCCGGCAGGGGGTAATTGCTGAGTTTGCGTTGAAGCTTGTAGGAGCTGGCAACAGCGCACCAAAACTCGCTCATTATCCTCCAAACGCTTTAACAGGCGATCTGGGTATGTTCGTTTTGCTAACTTGTGCGATCGAGCCAACACCTTTCCGTGGCGCACCATCTGCTCGGCACTGAACAATTCAGCCCGTAAAGGGGCATCTTCTTGTAATCCAGCCGCCTCTGGGTGCTGCCAATTTTGCCAGCGATTTACCCATGTGTGTATTACTGAAAAAAGATTCTCACTCACGATAAAGTCCTGTTATCAGTGCGAGTTAATCTAAACCCCGCGGCCGTAAGAAATGACAGCAATATGCATTCACGCCCATACACTGAACGCCCTGTTTTATAACTATAGGCTACAAATGCTTAATACGTCGGCACGCAGAGAATTAATACTTTGGTGGGATAAACAGCAGAAAGAACAGTGCAATCACTCAGGAAGACTTTATTAATCAATAGGATATAAGCAATATCTACAGTACAGTAACTCTTTTGATTGCCGTGCTTATTGTTGTAATAACTGTTGATGTAATGGCTGGTGTTACAATGATGATAGTGATGATGATTGCCGCGCGCTAATCTGATTTATGCTTTGGCATGCCGCTGGAAACCTGCACACCAAAGCAATAAAAAAGTGTGTTATTCGTACGTAACGAATGCGGCGCTCACACTTGATACTGAATAGGCTTGAAAGTGCACCAATGAGCGCACTTTC
>NZ_JBOFRH010000087.1:0-7567 GCF_051650925.1 Plesiomonas sp. | reverse complement strand
CCCGTCAGCCATGGCTGGCGCAGCAGTTCAACCGGCAGCCACGTTGATTTTCCGGCTCCCGGTGGCGCTTTTAAGATAATCTGTGCTTGCTGCTGTAATGCCTGTAACAGTGAAGGGATTACCGTACAGATCGGCAGTGAGGTTTCAGACATGGCGATTTTCTGCTTCTTTTTTATCAAGAGTGTCGGGAAATTTACCGTGCGAAAGAGGTGGTATTTTCCATGAGACAATGGCCGCCGTATTGTAGCAAAGTGCTGGCCGACTTGTACCGTACGCTTGTTCTGGGCTTCTATTCTGAGCGTTTATGCTGTCTTTCTGTTTTGTATCACACCATTGTTGATACAGGTTGTTGGTTTTGATCTTTACCACACCGTTTTTACATCTTCCGGTATTGCTCAATGTGGTTTTAATATCCCTTATCTGTTTTTTGAATCTCTTTTTGGCTTTTGATCTCTTCCTTTATATAGGCTTGTCTATTTTTCATGCGAAAAACTGGCATGTAATCTGGTTTTTATCCCTAAGCAATATTTTGATTTTTAGATCTTTTTTCTCTTTTAACGGCGCTTTTTTCTGTAAAAAACAGAGGCCGACTGCACGATTTATCACAAGATTTCACCGAACAAAATCAGGCCGGAAGTCTGACAAAAAAAGTAAAAAACCGAACACCTTGGGTTGGAAGCATGAAACTCAACACATAAACATGATTTCAACGTAATGACCTGATGCATCAGCTCAGCAGATAGGGTATGGTGTTGCGCCGCTGAAAAGTGGGGGAAATAACGTGATGGCGCATGATAGGCCTGAGGTCAAAATCATGCACAAAGTATGCACGGCGTAGCGCTGAGTGCCGAGGTAATATCAGCATACGCTGCTATAGTAAAAGGTGGCTTGTCACCTTACTGCAATATCAATGTGGATACTTTCCCGATGCCGTTTGTGTACACGAAGTAAGCACCGCCGTGTACCAATGTGCTCACGTTCAGGAATGTCAGCAGTATCGTTCGCCGTATAATATCGGTGACGCGGGCATGAAGCGATAGCCTGTGCTGACACTCTGGTGGTTGTTTTGGGGTATCCTACTGCGGAACACGCACTGCTATCACAGAACTTATACTTTCGGCTTAACAGGGCTTTTGGTTACAACAAGTCATGTTAATCCACCAACTAGGTGCTTAAAATGTCGCTATTTGAGGCGGAATAAGCAGGTAAAGTGCGCTTATCTTCACACCATAGGTGTGAAAAATTGCCAAGCCTGTATCGTTCTGCTATTTATAGCGGCCTAATTTTACCCCCTAACGGGGGGTGGGTAGCGCGTATTTAGGAGAAGCAGCATGCCAGAAGGCCAAATCAGGAAATCGTCTCTGGGCATTCTTGCCATCGCAGAGGTTGAGCCTTATCAGCAAAAGCCGGGCGAAGAGTACATGAATGCAGCCCAGCTCGCGCATTTCAAAAAGATTCTTGAAGCATGGCGTAATCAGCTCAGGGTTGAGGTTGATCGCACTGTCACCCATATGCAGGATGAAGCGGCTAACTTCCCCGATCCGGTAGACCGTGCCGCGCAGGAAGAGGAGTTCAGTTTAGAACTTCGCAACCGTGACCGTGAGCGTAAGCTGATCAAAAAGATCGAGAAAACCCTGCTGAAAATTGAAGAAGATGACTTCGGTTTCTGTGAGTCGTGTGGTGTTGAGATCGGTATTCGCCGTCTTGAAGCTCGCCCGACTGCCGATTTGTGTATCGACTGTAAAACACTGGCTGAAATCCGCGAAAAGCAGATGGCAGGTTAATCCCGCTTCTGAGCGCTGTTAGATGATAATAGCCTCACGGTAGGGAATACAGCTGACCGCACAACAGGTTACAGCATCAGACACCGCTAAAAGGGAGCTTTGCTCCCTTTTGTCTTTTCAGATAACAGTACATTCACTCTTTTTATTACGCTTTGCCATTTGCCTTTCCCTACCAATATTCGTACAAATTTTTCCGCACAGTGAAAGACAAACCGTTATACTGCCCCGCATCATGCACGTTGATAAATCACCACAAACCCCAAATGAACACTCAACCCTATATTGGCCGCTTTGCTCCCTCACCTTCAGGGTCTCTGCATTTTGGCTCTTTAATTGCAGCTCTCGGCAGTTACTTGCAGGCACGCAGCCAGCACGGTGTATGGAAGCTGCGGATTGAAGATATTGATCCCCCGCGCGAGGTGGCCGGTGCTTCGGCACAGATCCTCCGTACACTGGAAACCTATCATCTGTATTGGGATGGAGAGGTCTTGTACCAGTCTGATCGCCATGCGGTCTATGATGAAACGCTGCAGCGCCTGCTGGCACAGCACTCGGCCTATTATTGCCGTTGTACGCGCAAGCAGATCCAGCAAATGGGCGGGTTTTATAACGGCCACTGCCGCCAGCGCGGTTGCCTAGCCGAGCACAGTGCGATCCGTCTTTGTCAGCAGCAGCCGGTCTACCATTTTACTGATACGCTACGTGGCCAGATTGCCGTGCCCAAGGCGCTGGCAGAGGAAGATTTCATTTTATTCCGCCGTGATGGTTTGTATGCCTACAATCTGGCGGTGGTGCTTGATGATATTCATCAGGGCGTAACAGAGATTGTACGCGGGGCAGATTTAATCGAACCGACCGTACGCCAGATAGCTTTGTATCAGGCACTTGGGGCCCCAATACCACAGTTTCTTCATCTGCCGCTGGCGATGAATGCCGACGGTAACAAGCTCTCAAAGCAAAACCACGCAACCCCAATTAACCGCGCCCAACCGAAACACACGCTGGCACGAGCACTGCGGTTTTTAGGGCAACCACTGCCGGAAAGCTGGCAAGATGCCACCGTTGATCAGCTGTTAAGCTGGGCCGTTAGCCACTGGTGCGTGCAAAACATTCCGCAGGAAAATACGTTATTACCGCAAGATGCCTTGCATAACAGCGTATAATAGCCGCGCTATCTGCCAGCTCCGACAGCATAAGCCTATTCTTACGCATACGAGAGCATTCTAAATTGACGGGGGCTGCGCTATTATTAGCCACGATTTTTTATCCGCATTCCGAATCACGGAGCTGAACATGCGGTTTTTCTGTATGCGTGTACTGCACACGATACAACTGTGAGGTGTACCATTTTTACACGAGTAGCCCATTTCTGCCGTAAAGTACTGGGTCAAACTGACACAGCAACCCCTGCGGTTGAAGATTTAAAACTGACCATCATTCCCCGCGATCAACACGGGATCTCACGCCAAGGCATCAGTGAAAATGCACTGAAGGTGCTCTATCGCCTGCACAAAGCGGGTTACGATGCCTATTTGGTTGGCGGCGGTGTGCGCGATCTTCTGCTTGGCAAACAGCCGAAAGATTTTGATGTCTCAACCAACGCAACTCCTGACCAAGTTCGTCGCCTGTTCCGAAACTGCCGACTGGTTGGCCGACGTTTCCGGCTAGCCCATGTGTTGTTTGGCGAAGAGGTGATTGAAGTGGCAACCTTCCGTGGCCATCACAGCCACGATGAAGAAGACAGCCAAGCTGACAGCGCAAAACCTGCGAATCAATCGGTACAATCTGATGGCGGCATGCTGCTGCGCGATAATGTCTACGGCAATATCGATGAAGATGCACAGCGCCGAGACTTTACGGTCAACGGCTTGTATTACAACATCGCCGATTTCAGTATTCGTGACTATGCCAACGGCATGGAAGATCTGCACAACCGCGTGCTGCGCTTGATTGGCGATCCGGAAACCCGTTACCGCGAAGATCCGGTTAGAATGCTGCGGGCGATCCGCTTTGCCGTCAAACTCAATATGACGCTGACCGCCGAAACGGCTGATCCGATCCCTGATCTGGCCTATCTGCTCAACAGCATTCCGCAAGCACGCCTGTTTGAAGAGTCACTCAAACTGCTGCAAGCCGGTTACGGGTTTGAAACCTACAAACTGCTGCGCCAGTATAATTTGTTCCAGCAACTGTTCCCTGTAGTTTCAGCCGGTTTTACCGAGCACGAAGACAGCCCATTAGAGCGTATGCTTGAGCGCGTACTGACCAACACTGATGATCGTATTCATCAGGGTAAGCGAGTTAATCCAGCGTTCTTGTTTGCAGCCATGCTGTGGTACCCACTGGTTGAGAAGGCACAAGGCATCGCCCAAGAGAGCGGGCTGACTTACTACGATGCGTTTATGGTCGCCATGAACGATATCTTGGATGAGCAGTGCCGTACGCTGGCCATTCCACGTCGCCTGACCACACTGATCCGCGATATCTGGATGCTGCAACTGCGTCTGCCGCGCCGTCAGGGTAAAAAAGCCTTCCGTCTGCTCGAACATCCAAAATTCCGGGCCGGTTTTGATCTGCTCGAAATGCGAGCCGCTTTTGAAGGGCGCGATCTGAAAGAGCTAGTACAGTGGTGGGCCGATTTTCAGCTCAGTAACGGCAACCAGCGCGAAACGCTGATGCGAGATGTTGAGCCAGAAACTGACAGCAGTGGAAAACCTAAGCGTCCGCGCCGCCCGCATTTTCGCCGTCGCCGTACCGGTCCGCGGAAACCGCAGGCATGATACGCGTTTACATCGCGATAGGCAGTAACCTGATCGAGCCTGTAACGCAGGCTCGTGAGGCAATAGCTGCCCTCAAACAGCTTCCTAACAGCCGCTGGATTGCCAGCTCTAGCCTCTACCGCAGCAAACCGATGGGGCCACAAGATCAGCCCGATTACATCAATGCGGTTGTCGCACTCGATACCACGTTATCGCCACTTGAATTGCTCGATGCGACCCAACACATCGAACTACAGCACGGGCGGCAGCGCAAGGCTGAACGTTGGGGCCCGCGCACACTGGATCTGGATATTCTGCTTTACGGCAACACCTGTATTGACCAACCGCGTTTAGTGGTGCCGCATTATGGTATGACCGTCCGCGAGTTTGTACTGTATCCGCTGGCCGAGATCGCCCCTGATCTGATCTTGCCAGACCGCACACCTCTTCAACACTATCTGCAACAGGTCGCACGCAATGATTTAGTCTGCTGGCAGCCTGCATAGCACCGCGCCAGCCATTCCCGCAACATCACCATAAAAAAAGAGGCAGCATGAGTCAGATAACACTCACCCACCTGCGTAAATGGAAGCAAGAAGGGCGTAAGTTCGCTTCAATCACCGCTTATGATGCCAGCTTTGCCAAACTCTTCACCGAACAGGGCGTTCCGGTGATGCTTGTTGGTGACTCACTGGGTATGGTGCTGCAAGGGCACACCGATACCCTGCCTGTCACCATTGATGATATTGCTTATCACACCCGCTGTGTTCGTCAGGGTGCACCTGAGTGTCTGCTGCTGGGCGATATGCCCTTTATGAGCTACGCCACCCCTGAGCAGGCTTGTCTGAATGCTGCCAAGCTGATGCAAGCAGGCGCAAACATGGTCAAACTCGAAGGTGGAAACTGGCTGGTTGATACCATTCGTATGCTGACCGAGCGTGCTGTTCCGGTCTGTGCTCACTTAGGCTTAACCCCGCAATCCGTACACCTTTTTGGCGGATACAAAGTGCAGGGGCGCGATGAAGATGGTGCAGAGCAAATTTTGCATGATGCCTTGCTGCTGCAACAAGCTGGCGCACAAATGCTGGTGCTCGAGTGTGTGCCTGAAGGGTTGGCCAGTGAAATTACCCGCCGTCTGACCATTCCGGTTATCGGTATCGGCGCGGGCGCAAATACCGATGGCCAGATTTTAGTGATGCATGATGCACTCGGTATCTCAGCCAATTACATGCCTAAATTTTCGAAAAACTATCTGGCCGCCACGGGCGATATCCGCCAAGCCATCAGCCAGTATGTGGCAGAGGTGGAGCAAGGAACATTTCCGGCCGAAGAGCATACATTTCGCTGATTCAGAGTGAGATTTAACCGGTCAATATACCGGTGAGTACACCAGTAAATATGCCGAGTGGTCTGTCACTCAAAATCTTTACTGGTGTGTTGCACAGCGAAAAAGCGCAAAACAAAAGAATAAAATCAGGCAAATTAAGGATAATGCGCATGTTAATCATTGAAACGACCACCGTGCTGCGCCGTGAAATTCGCCGCTTAAAAGCCGAAGGAAAACGGATCGCTTTTGTACCGACAATGGGCAATTTGCATGCCGGCCACCTCACTCTGATGCATGAGGCCCAGCGCCGTGCTGATGTGGTTATCGCCAGTATTTTTGTCAACCCGCTGCAATTTGATAATGCCAGTGATCTGACACACTACCCGCGCACTCTCGAACAAGATTGCACCCATCTGCAAGCTGCCGGGGTCTATGCTGTATTCACCCCGACTGCCGACATTATCTACCCCAACGGGCTGGATAATCAGGCGATTGTTGATGTTCCTGCCATCTCTGGCATTCTTGAAGGTGAATGCCGACCGGGCCATTTTCGCGGCGTTGCTACAGTAGTCAGTAAGCTATTTAATCTGGTGCAACCGGATATCGCCTGCTTTGGCCAGAAAGACTATCAGCAACTGGCGCTTATCCGCCAGTTAGTACAAGATTTAGCGTTTGATCTTGAGATTGTTGCTGTTCCCACCGTACGCGCGGAAGATGGTTTAGCACTGAGCTCACGTAACGGACACCTGACTGCAACAGAGCGGGCCATTGCCCCCACTCTGGCCAACGTCATGCAACAGATGGCTCAAGAGTTGCAGCATACGCCAACCGACAGTACCGCTATCCTCGCGCGCGGGGCGGCAGCACTGACACAGGCCGGTTTTACCCCTGATAAGCTATTTATCTGCGATGCCAACAGCCTGCAACCGCTGCACACTGGCAGTAAGCAGGCGGTATTACTGATGGCTGCATGGTTGGGAAAAACGCGTTTAATTGATAATACGGTAGTAGACATTACCTGCTGATTCATGAATATTATGCGGGGTAAAACGGGTGCGGATGCCCCTTTTTTGCCTGACCTATATTGAACTCGGTTTGCTGTACAAAGGATTGAAGTTTATGCAACGTACTATGCTCAGAGGTAAGCTACACCGCGTAACGGTAACGCAGGCAGATCTGCACTATGAAGGGTCATGTGCCATCGATCAGGATTTTCTGGATGCTTCAGGCATTTTGGAATATGAGGCGATTGATATTTACAATGTGACCAACGGTGAGCGTTTCTCGACCTATGCGATTGCCGCCGAGGCCGGTTCAAAAATCATTTCGGTCAACGGTGCGGCGGCGCATAAAGCCAGTGCAGGTGATCTGCTGATTATTTGTGCTTATGTGCAAATTGACGATGCCAAAGCGCGTCAGCATAAGCCAATGCTGGCCTATTTTGATCAGCACAATAATTTGCAGCGTAAAGCCAGCGCCATTCCAGTACAGATGGCATAATCGCAAGATACGCGCTCCTGCCTCGCTGACCAAAAAAATGCCATTGTCACTGACAATGGCATTTTTGCTTGTATCCCACCCACGCTTTTATTGTGTTGTGAGCAGGCCACCTTAATAGGTGGCTCATCTACACCGAGGCTTAGGTACGTAAACCAATACCACGTGAAATCAGATACCAAGCATAACCATATAAGCCG
>NZ_JBOFRH010000086.1:0-1524 GCF_051650925.1 Plesiomonas sp. | reverse complement strand
TCCCAAACCTGAATGTGGCTATTGGCCAGCGCGCTTGTCTGACGGTCGTTCCTGTTTCTTCTCGTGATTTGATGTTCTGATGCCATTTTATCAATTAGTGTTAGCACAGCAGCAGCGCTGCCGACGTCGGCTCGGCTATATGGCGCTGTTGGTTGTGGCGTTGTTTGTATTTAGTCTGGCGGCAGGTGAGCAATGGGTCACGTTGCACAATTGGCATGATCCGATGACCGAGATGCTGGTATTCCAATTGCGCCTACCGCGCTTAATCGTGGCCTGTTTAATCGGCGCGGCGCTGGCCACCGCTGGGGCAGCAATGCAGAATCTGTTTGCTAATCCATTGGCAGAGCCTGGCTTATTAGGGCTGTCTAATGGCTCGGGGGTCTTGCTGGTATTCGCCATGTGGGCTTATCAGGGATTTCCTCCGTTATGGTTAGTCAGTGTATTGGCCATAACGGGCGCGCTGATCAGCACTCTCTTTCTTCTCTGGTTGGCACATTATCGACAACTGAATAATGCACGTCTGTTGTTGATGGGGGTGGCGCTGAGTATTCTTAGTGGCGCCTTGATGACGTGGATGGTGTATCTCAGTGATGATTTAAGTCTGCGCCAGCTCATGTACTGGATGATGGGGAGCTTTGGCGGGATCAGTTGGTCACAACTGTGGCTGCTGCCGCTTCTGGTCATTCCGTTGTTGTGGCTGCTAAGCCGTGGGCAAGTGTTTAATCTTTTGATGTTGGGTGATACCGCTGCGCGTCAATTAGGTCTTAATACTCGGGTATTACGGATCATGTTGGTGCTGGCAGTAGCGGTCATTATTGGCAGTAGCGTGGCGTTGGCCGGCATTATTAGTTTTGTCGGGTTGATTGTGCCGCATCTCCTGCGTCTCGGTGGTTTTACGGATCAGCGCTATTTATTGCCGGCCTGTGGTCTGTGTGGCGCGGCAGCGATGATGCTGGCGGATTTAGTCGCGCGATTGTCACTGAATGCCGCAGAATTGCCGGTAGGGGTTGTTACAGCCAGTATTGGTGCGCCACTTTTTGTATGGATGCTATTACGTCATGTTACAAGCGACTGATTTACACCTCGGTTCTCGTTTGTGCGGTGTGTCGGGCATTATCCAGCCAGCACAAATTACGCATCTCATTGGCCCTAATGGTGCTGGCAAAAGTACACTGCTGGCGATATTGGCAGGCATGTTACATCCCGAACAGGGGCAAGTATTGCTGAATGATGTAACGCCATTAAGGGCTACATCACGTCATCCCCATATCGAGGCTGATAACGAGAGACCGCGCCTATTATCAAGTTGCTCGGTAGCGCAATTGGCACGCTTACGTGGCTATTTACCGCAGCAACAGTATCCTGGGTTAGATTTACCCGTCTACCAGTATATTCATACCTACCTACGCCATCCGTTAACTGCAGAGACGGAATTGGCTGTGCGTGAATTAACCCGCCGGTTATCGTTAGAGCCGAAACTTTCTTGCATGATTTCACATTTATCTGGTGGGGAATGGCAAAGAG
>NZ_JBOFRH010000085.1:0-1271 GCF_051650925.1 Plesiomonas sp. | reverse complement strand
AATCCGTCAGTCATTACGGTTAAAACCGGCAATTTTCCCCTTCATATAATGCACTACACGGCTGATCAGCGGGATATGCTCATACAACATGGCTCCCATGTCATAGTAGTTACGCTGAAAAATGATCCGTTCGCCTTCCAAGCGCAAGTGTGAGGCTCCTTCCACGGAAATATCATCCCCTTGCTCCAAATTGGCATGGGCGTAACTGAGCTCCCAGAGGATAAACAGATCATTATCACTGCTAAAGGCACGAATAACTTTTACGCGGTGATAATAGGTTTGCTCAATGATCCGAAAAAAATAGACCTGCAAATCTTGTACGCTGTAGATTTGCTGTACTGGGTCCATAAACACCACATCATCGGCATACAAATCAGGGAAATGCGCGATTTTCTCGGCAGTCAGTTCGGCATACGCGGCGCTGAATTTATCAATCATGGCTTGATGTTGCGCTAACATTCTCCCCTCCTGTTGATAACATCACCGTTAAAAGTATATGCCATCTCCCGCCAAGTGCCGTTAGCTGCCAGACAAATCGCTCATCATACGCAATAAAAACCACGCAATAAAAAACCGCCTCATGGGCGGCTTTTTATCTGACTCGTTTTGATTTATACCATCAGCTTACTTCACTTCCTCAATAGAGGAGTTGTCCGAGCCTTCGGTATTCACTTGATGCGGTAAAATCAGGTTCAATAACACCGCCACCAGCGATGCCAGACCTACACCTGCCAGCGCAAAGCTGCCGATTTTCAGCTCCAGCGAGCCAATACCGATCGTCAAGGTAATCGCCACGATGGCGATATTGCGGGAAGCGCCTAAATCCACTTTCGCATCAACCAGCGTTTTCAAACCAATTGCCGCGATAGATCCGAACAGCAGCAGCATGATCCCGCCCATCACAGGCATCGGGATTGAGGTCAGCAGCGCATTGAACTTACCGAAGAATGCCAAGATGATGGCAAAAATCGCCGCCCATGTCATGGTACGCACATTGAAGTTACGGGTGATCATCACCGCACCAGTCACTTCCGCATATGTGGTCACTGGTGGGCCACCAATCAGACCAGCAAAGCATACGCCCAAACCATCACCAAACAGCGTGCGGTGCAAGCCTGGGGTCTTCGTGTAGTCCTTACCGGTTACGCCACCAATCGCCATAACGCCACCGATATGCTCAATACAAGGTGCAATCGCCACCGGTAACATGAAGAGCGCCGCCGCCCAGTTCACTTCCGGCGTAATAAAGGTTGGCACCGCCAGCCATGCTG
>NZ_JBOFRH010000084.1:0-3240 GCF_051650925.1 Plesiomonas sp. | reverse complement strand
TGGGTCAATTTGCTTCCTGCTGCGGGCACGGTACTCCTTTTTGGGGTGTTATTTTTATGTGCCACAGTAGCGCCAGTAAATGAAGAGCACGTGCCTTTGGAAACATCATCACTTTCGCACTAGACCTGTTGGTATACCCAATGCCTTGCTAATAGTCCGCTACACAACGATATAACTCTACAATGAAAGAGTATGGCGGTAGTAAGCTGAATAGATGAGGGCTTCGCTCTTGCCGTGTTGATATTGCGGCGCTCTGCTTTCGGTTTATTGACGATAGGTGCGATTAGGCGAAAGCAGAGCGGTGAAAAAATTTAATCAATCAACTGATACTGCTTTGACAGCGCTTGAGCGAGTAGCTTAAACATATTAAAAGTAGCCGTGCTCTGACTGGTTGGCAGGCCATTTTCATCAAGGAAATAGTTTCCCCGAAATATTAAAATTCCGTTTTTTTGCTCAACACTGTCTACCGACATACCTTCAACAAAATCATCATGTTCGGTCATCAGTGCGCTGGCAATTTCTAATAATTCAGCGCGGCTTATCAGTTGTTTATCTTCAGACATAACCTGTTCTCTAATTATAGAATGTGTATTCTCAGTTGGCATCAGGTGCAACGTTAGGCAATATACCAAGATATTATATTGATTTTACGCTATTTTACAGTGATATAGCGCGAGTAGACTGCCTTTTTTCTGCTGTTTTGTTGTTGTTTTTTGTAACCTATTACTGCTGAAAGTGATAAATATTACCCAGTTGCAACAGTTGAGTCAGTTCATCTAATGCAGAATAAGACTCTTGTAGCAGCGTTGGATCACGTAATTCTGCTGGTATTAGGCGATCCCGATAGTGTTTATTGACCCATTGTTCTAAACGGTTAATTTTTGCTTCATCGAGCAAACAGTGCGGATTAACGGCACTCAGTTCGGCAGGTGTGAGTACCACTCTCAGGCGCAAACAGGCCGGCCCTCCGCCATTTTGCATACTTTGGCGTAAATCCATATAAATAACCTGTTTAATGGCAGCTTGCTGAGTAATAAGGGTGGATAAATAGCGGGCAATTACTGGGTTTGACTGACACTCTATCGGTGCAATCAGAGCCATGCTACGGTCGGGCAGTGTGACCAGTTGAGAATTAAATAGGTAGCTCTGCACGGCATCATCCACGGCAATATCTGTCTCAGAAACGGCAATTAAGGTGATATTTTCAGCATTCAGCCGCTGTTCAAGTTGTTGTTTTACACTTTCCATCGCTAAAAAAGCATGTTGATGATAAAACAACACGTTTTCGTTGCCGACAGCGATAACATCATTATGGAAAACACCCTGATCAATGATTGCCGGATTCTGTTGTAAAAACAGCGTATGTTCGGGTGTTAAGCCGTGCAACCGTGCAATAGCTTGACTGGCTTCATAGGTTTGCCTTGCCGGAAATTGCTGTGGGAATGGCCGGTTTTTATCAAAAAAAGTCCGCCCGTAAACAAACAGATGTATGCCTGAGCTGTCATGCCGGTGACAGAGTCGAGTATGGTTAGCGGCACCTTCATCACTGAACATATCGTGAGAAGGTAATGGCAAATGATGTGCAAAAAACTTGTCATTCGGGAAAACGGCACGCAAAATGCGCCCCGTAGTCTCCGATTCCAGTGAACGATGAAATTTATTCATCAAATTTGCTGGCGTAAAGTGCACTCGTTTATCAGCAGTATCTGTGCTCGGCGAAACAGTTGCTGCATTGGCTACCCACATTGCTGAGGCTGAGGTGACTGCTGCAAGTAAACGGGGGTTTGTTTGATACACACTCTCTAGCACTTGCGCAGGTGTTCCGGTAAAACCGAGCTGGCGTAATGTATGAACCGCGGGGCGCTCTTGCGGGGGGAGAACCCCCTGAGGCAGGCCCAGTTTGAGCATGGTCCGCATTTTTGCCAGCCCTTGCAGTGCTGCGTGTTTCGGGTTAGAAGGCTGCTGTGCATGGTGTGTTGATGCCACGTTACCGACCGATAATCCGGCATAGTTATGTGTTGGACCAACAAGACCGTCAAAGTTAACTTCTACACTGTGCATGATCTTCCCCTCATGACGTGGCAACGGGTAAAAATTGGCGTGTATTTTGTTTTGTATCAACATGATAACAAGGCTATATCCCGCACTGTGTTGGGGGAGCTTGTATGTGCTGATGGCGATTGACGCACTTGTTCGATAGATAAATAGATTTTAGTTAACAAATGAATAACATTGGCGCATTTTTTATGCAAGTTGCTGTCAGCCAATTATCCGAGCGGCAAACAATAAATCAGCCTATGATCAAAAAGTGGTTGATCTCCTTGATTTGTGCCGCAATATAAATAGAGACGTTTTTTTTACGGGTTGCTGCCATGCCAGTACTGATGCATTTATCCATTAACATGGGTTTTGTCTTTGTGGATGGGGCAGCCGGAAAGGATCAATTAGGTAATCACCACTATGGGTAAGTCGCTCGTTATCGTAGAGTCCCCTGCGAAAGCAAAAACAATCAATAAATATTTGGGTAGCGATTACATCGTTAAGTCCAGCGTGGGTCATATCCGCGATTTACCTACCAGTGGCTCGGCCTCGACAGCAGCCAAGAAAGCACCGGTAAGCACCAAGGGCTTAACACCGGAAGAAAAAGCTATCGTTACCAAGAAAAAAGAGCGTGATGCGCTGGTTTCTCGTATGGGTATTGACCCTTACCATGACTGGAATGCACGCTACGAAATTCTGCCAGGCAAAGAAAAAGTGGTTACAGAGCTGCAAGCTCTGGCAGAAAAAGCCGATAAAATCTATCTCGCAACCGACTTGGACCGTGAAGGGGAAGCCATTGCATGGCACCTGCGTGAAATTATTGGTGGAGATGACTCACGCTATCAGCGTGTGGTGTTCAACGAAATCACCAAAAATGCCATTCAGCAGGCATTTGAAAGCCCGTCAGAGCTGAATCTAGATCGTGTTAACGCACAACAAGCTCGTCGTTTTCTTGATCGCGTTGTTGGTTACATGGTTTCCCCGTTACTGTGGAAAAAAGTAGCTCGCGGCCTGTCGGCTGGACGCGTGCAGTCTGTTGCAGTACGGTTGGTGGTTGAGCGTGAGCGCGAAATTAAGGCTTTTGTACCGGAAGAGTACTGGGAACTACACGCTGACTTGCGTGCGCAAAGTACAGTGCTGCGTATGCAGGTTTTGCAGCGTAATGGCAAAGCGTTTGAGCCTGTTACACAAGCGGAGAGC
>NZ_JBOFRH010000083.1:0-1163 GCF_051650925.1 Plesiomonas sp. | reverse complement strand
ACTGTGCTGAGTAAAACCGGTTATGTCGGTTTTCTGACCGCAACATCGCCGCTGCTGGCTGAACAACAACACAATTGGTGGATGGGGCAGAGTGCAGCGCTGCTCATCGGTGGCGGGATCTGTTTGGTGCTGCTGTGCCAACCGAAAACCGCGTTGACATCGCGTTCAACTCCGCTGTTAGCTACCGGTGCGTTGATTATGCTTGCTGGTGAATTGGCTGGCCGTATTGCCTTCTATAATCTGTGGGCGATTGGCATGTAAGTGCTTGTATATCGTTAGATAAGTTATGTCATGGGCATGTCAAGGTGAGTAAATTGTACCTTGGCATGGCTCTGCATCCCCCAATACGTTTATTTTTTTCAGGATAGATGATGATTGCTGTGGTTTCCCGCATTCTTGGTGGCTTGCTCTATTACCCGCCAGATTCAGAACAGGCCGCACCATTACGGGCAGTGTTGCCAGAACTTCCAACCCTATTTAGCTGGCCAGAGCCGGCCTTAATTGAGCAGTGGTGTGCTCAACTTGCGGTTGCCGAACCGGATTTACGTTATCACTTCTCGGTACTGTTTGAGGGGCAAGGTGAGATGCCCGCACCACCGTGGGGTTCGGTGTATCAGGATCAGGATAATCTGTTGCTGGCCGAATCAGCGCAGCGTTACCGCGCGTTTTTAGCCGATCAGAATATCTGTTTTGACAGCGGGTTAAATGAGCCGGAAGACCAGATTGGCTTGATGTTACTGGCTCTGGCCTATTTGCTGGAGCAGGGTCACGACAGTGCGGCAATCACGTTGCTTGAAGAGCATGTATTGCCGTGGAGTGCGCGTTATGTGCAGCTGTTGAGCGCCGCTGAGTATGGCCATTTTTACCCAACATTGGGGAAGGTGCTGGGCTGTTTTTTGCAGACCTTAATTGCAGAGCTGGAGCTGACTCCGCGCAGTGTTCGCTTGCATCGTTAACCCATTAAGCTTGTTGAAACATCAAGAGAAAAGCAGAACAGACCCGTTATGAGAGATGCGCGTTACTCTCAAGCTTATATGGAACACCGCACGGTCAGCCGTCGTGGTCTGCTGCGTGGGTTATTTGCCGGCATCAAGCAGGCCGGTGAGCCGCGCGCAGAAGCACAGGCCGCGTTGCAGGCTAAGGTAATCCGACCACCGTATGCA
>NZ_JBOFRH010000082.1:0-1123 GCF_051650925.1 Plesiomonas sp. | reverse complement strand
TCAATGGATCTCTCCAAGGGCTCGTCCAGTAACAGTCCCTGCTGTTGAATAACAGCGCCTGAAAGATTTACTTCTTCGGCGTGGAGTCGATTCTCCACTCTCCTGATACCTTCATCCGAACTTTCATGTTTTCCGGTTGCCACCAGAAACGTTTTTAGTCTATCAACCTGCTTTTGCCTTTGTCTATACATCACAGAAAAGAAATGATGATCAAATTACTACACTCATTTGTGCGCCAGCACGTAGATAAGCGTGGGTGAGTGACAGTGAGTATGCTAATGTCTGACAGATCCCTACGCCCATAATCCGACACAATTAATTTGTGTGATCTATGGCACATCCTATAGAATAATTGTATGATGATTGCAGGTTAATGAGTGTTGTCTAATCTTATGTCACAGTACGTCAGCAATGTATGGGGCTATGCCCGAGCCTTTGTACTTATTTTTGCGTGTTTATGGGTGGGAAACAGCCTGTCTGCTTGGCTGCATCTTAATATCCCCGGTAGCATCATCGGTATGCTGGTGCTGTTCATTCTGCTCAGTCTGCAAATTGTGAAAGCCGATTGGGTGAAACCGGGATGTATCTCTTTATCCGCTATATGGCGGTACTGTTCATTCCTATCGGTGTCGGCCTGATCAACCATTACCGTGATCTCTCCAGCAGCATGGGGGCGTTTTTGGTCTCCACCACCGTCAGTACACTGATTGTGATGACTGCGGTATCCGTGGTGTACCAACGCATTCACGCTAAATCTGATTTGATGGCCGGTACGCCAGATGCACCGGAAACGGTCGACGCGGTACAGCCAAACGCGGCAAACAGCAACAAAGCGGATCAGTCCGCAGCACGTGGTAACGGAGAAAAATGATCATGAACTGGTGGCCTTTACCTCTGACTTTAGCGGTATTTTTCGCAGCCCGTTGGCTAGCGACCAAAGTCAAATCACCGCTGATGAACCCGTTACTGATTTCAATGATTGTTCTGATCGGTTTTCTGGTCGCGACCGGTATTCCTTACGATAAGTATTTTTCCGGTAGCCAGTTACTGAACCAGTTATTGCAACCGGCGGTAGTGGCGTTAGCCTTTCCGCTGTATGAACAGTTGCACCAGATTCGTGCGC
>NZ_JBOFRH010000081.1:0-3344 GCF_051650925.1 Plesiomonas sp. | reverse complement strand
TATGCCAAACCCGGTCAACGAATTAGCAATGACTTACAAACCAACGGTATCGCACTGGATCAACACTGGGTGCAGTTTCTGCAAACGCATCAGTTCCATGTGGGCCTATCGATTGATGGCCCGCGGGAATTGCATGATGCCTTTCGTAAAACGCGCAGTGGCAAATCCACTTTTGATCAGGTCATGGCCGCCGCCAAATTATTGCGTGACGCCAAGATTCCCTTTGCTGCGCTCTGTGCTGTAAATCGTGAAAATGCCTTATATCCCAAAGAGGTATATCGTTTTTTAGTGGATAACGTTGGTACATGGCGAGTTCAGTTTACTCCGGTCGTTGAATCGCAAACCTTCCAAACTCAAGCGCCGACCAGTACTGCGAATGCCCATGCGCCACAACAAGGTCACGAACGTGCACGCCCAGCGCACCCGTTATCGATTGTCACCCCATGGTCAGTTGATCCCGATGATTATGGGGCTTTCCTGAGTGGCGTTTGGGATGAATGGAAAAGTACGGATATTGGCCGAGTGCATGTAAATCTGTTTGAAACAGCAATTGCACAAGCGGCCGGATATTCAGCACAAACCTGTACACAAGCCGAATTTTGCGGCAAAGCATTAGCGGTAGAACATAATGGTGATGTGTTTTCTTGCGATCATTTTGTTTATCCAGAATATCGCCTAGGAAATATTTTGCATACACATTTAGGCGATATGGCTTATTCATCGCAGCAACAACACTTTGGTCTACAAAAGTGTGCCACGCTTCCCACTCAGTGCCAAAAATGTGACTACCTACGTTTATGCTGGGGAGAATGTCCTAAAAATAGATTATTAAAAACGAAGCAAGGTGAAATAGGACTGAATTATTTATGTAGTGGACTTCATCGCTTCTATCAGCATATTGGTGCCGATGTTGTCCACATATTGCAAGCATTAGGACACTTAAAGTAATCACCTACTTGCATACATTTCAATTTAGTTAATTGCACCACTACGGTATTAAAGATCGTTTTAGAGATCGTCAATAGCAGCACAGGCAACCATTGACCTGATATCTGACACATCAGACTGTGGTTTCATCTATCAATATAGAGGATCTGATTATGCAAAAAACGCTATTAGCCACAGCACTTCTTGCTGCTATGGCTACCTCGCCAACAATACATGCTGAAGAAAACCAAAAACCCAATATTCTCGTGATATTTGGTGATGACATTGGCTGGCAAAACGTCAGTGCATATGGCATGGGTACAATGGGCTACCGCACACCAAATATCGATAGTATTGCACAGCAAGGTGCTCTCTTTACCGATCACTACGCACAGCCGAGCTCTACCGCTGGTCGCGCGGCCTTTATTACTGGGCAATATCCGATTCGTTCAGGAATGACCACCGTCAGCATGCCTGGTGGTTCATTGGGCTTAAAAGCGGCATCCCCATCATTAGCCGAAGTATTAAAAGCGCAAGGTTATAGCACGGGCCAGTTTGGTAAGAACCACTTAGGCGACCATAATTTCTCATTGCCAACCGTACATGGCTTTGATGAGTTTTTCGGCAATCTTTATCACCTCAACACACAAGAAGAGTCCGAACAGCGCGACTATCAACGCTTTGCTAAATCCTATGCGGGTTCAGTTGAGAAATATGACCAAAAATTCGGTACTCGAGGCGTTTTACATTGCTACGCCAGTAACACCGAAGATAAAACGGTTGACCCGCGTTTTGGCGAAATGGGCAAACAAAAATGTACCGATACCGGCCCTTTGACCCAAGAACGGATGAAAGATTTTGACGGTCAGGAAGTGATCCCTAAAGCGTTATCCTTTATGGATAAATCCAAGGCATCCAATAAGCCATTCTTTGTATGGCTGAACACCAGCCGGATGCATCTGTATACGCGCCTCAACGATCAGTGGCGCTACGCGGCAGAAGGCTATACCAGTGAATACGACTACCATGGTAGCGGTATGCTGCAACACGACCATGATATCGGGGTCGTGTTAGATTATCTGAAACAGCAAGGTTTGGATAAAAATACAATCGTCATTTATTCCACGGACAATGGACCCGAGCACTCTTCATGGCCATATGGCGCTACAACACCGTTCCGCGGTGAAAAAATGTCGACCTATGAAGGTGGTGTTCGCGTACCGATGTTGGCTCGTTGGCCGGGACACATTCCTGCAGGTTCAGTCTTAAATGGTATTCAAGGACATCAAGATCTCTTCACAACGTTAGCCGCTGCTGCGGGTGAGCCTAACGTTGCAGACACCATGATGAAGCAGAAAAAACAGTATATTGATGGCGTGAATAATTTGAGTTATTGGACAGGGAAAGCCAAAGATTCAAGCCGCGACTCTATCCTGTATTACTATGAAGACAAGTTGACCGCTCTGCGTATGGGGCCATGGAAGTTCCACTTCTCAACCAAAGAGGACTACTACGCCAACGTTGTGCCTCTCACTGTACCGAAGATTTACAACCTGCGAGCCGATCCATTTGAGTCTTATGACTCCCGTGACGCACAAGGGCATTTGCTGCAAAAAATGTCTTGGTTACTGGCCCCAGCCAACGAAATTATCGCGCAGCACATTCAGAGCTTGAAAGCGTATCCACCGGTACAAGGCGGAACTAGCTTTGATATGTCTAATATCATTTCGGAGACTATCCAGAAAGGACAGCAGTAAGCAATAACGAACCTGATGCTTCGGGGATCTTGCTGACAACATGGGCGGTTAGACTCAAAACGCGTCTTCAAAAGTGATCACTAGATAATCACGCTCTACAATAAAAATGAGCTACCGCTTGCTATACCAAGAAGGACGACTAAAAAGTCGTCCTTCTTTTTTAGTCACGCTTAATCTGGAACTTTGCGTAACTCGCATAGATGACAGATTTAATGCTTATTCGCGGCCCGGCAGCTTTTTCCAGGCCACATTGTTACGCAGGTATACCGGCGCAGCATTCTCGACCGCCACCACTTCACCGCGCTGCCAGCAAGCCACTGCCTGTGGCAACATATCGCGCGCTTCAGGCAGCAAAATACCGCTGTCGGTCAGTATTATGTCCTCTTGCTGAGCCAAGGTCGGATAAGCAGTAAAACCGGTACCAGCCGTCGCCCACTGGTTAGTCTCACCCTCAGTGATCACCTGTACATTTTGAGGCTCGAGCACCGCTTCTTCGCCCAGTACCTGCCACTCACCATTATCGGCACGCAGATACTGACCCCAATAAACTTCGCCCATACGCGCATCAATCGCCACCAGCACTTGCTGATGTTGCTGTACACGGTACGCCCCCTGCGCCATCGCCAGCAGATTCGAAACCCCGATCATCGGCAAATCTGC
>NZ_JBOFRH010000080.1:0-12725 GCF_051650925.1 Plesiomonas sp. | reverse complement strand
GTCATGCAGCGTGAAAAAAGGAAAAAAACTTAATAATGCCTTTGCGAATACGCAGAGTAGCGTGGTGACAAAGGCATTGAAAATGTACTGTTGATAGCTGAAGTTAACCCGCTTGTTGAGCTAACGCTTCTGGCAACTTCTCTTGATTTTTAATGCTGCTCAGTTGCCCTTGAGTATCAAAGGTTAACACCAGCGTTTGCTGAGTTGGGTTTTCATGCCCTTTTTGCTGGCGGAAAATGTAATACCAAGTATCACTTCCGAAAGGATCATTTAGCAGCGGAGTACCAAGTAGGTACAGCACTTGATCTTTGTTCATTCCCTGCCGAAGCTGAGAGACATTTTTTTGCTCTAGATAGTTTCCCTGGTCTACATCAATTCGATAAACCACTTTTTCTACCGTAGAGCATCCGGCGGTGAGCATCACCAGTAAACATGCCGCAGTGAGTGTTTTACAGCGCATAGTCAGTCTGTGTTCCTGTAAACGAATTATTACTGATAATAATCAACACTCGCACCAAAGTAAAAACAGATGTGTAATCCGTGTGTCTGGATCACGCTGCTAACAGCTCGCGCGCGTTGGCAAGCGTGTTCTCTGTGATTTGGCTGCCACCGAGTAAACGGGCAAGCTCGTTTAAACGGTCGTCTTGATTTAGCAGTGTCATATGGGTTTCTGTCATCTGCCCATCGGTATATTTACTCACAAAATAGTGGTTATGTCCGCAACCTGCAACTTGTGGTAAGTGTGTGACACACAAAACTTGGGTTGATTCCCCGAGTTGCCGTAATAATTTTCCGACAACGGCGGCAGTTGGCCCACTGATACCGACATCCACCTCATCAAAAATAAGGCTCGGTGTATCCACTTTTTTCGCAGTGATCACTTGAATAGCCAGTGAGATACGCGATAACTCCCCCCCAGAAGCGACTTTGCCGAGCGGTTGTGCTGGCTGGCCAGGGTTGGTGGTCACCGTAAAATCAATCTGATCAAAACCAAGTGGTGTTAGGCGTTGCTCATTGCTATGTATCTCAATGAAAAAACGGCCATTTTCCATGGATAGTTCAGCCATACTTTGGGTAATCAAACGCGCCAGATCATCGGCATACCGTTGACGACTTTGGCTGAGTTTCTCTGCCGATTCGAGCATTTGAGCCCAATACTGGCGTTCTCGCTGTTCAAAATGATCGCCATCAACTTCTTGTTCTAATAATAGGGCGAGTTCATTGTGGTATTCAAGGTGTAACGTTGGCAGTTCATCGGGGTGGATATGGTGCTTACGGGCAAGCTGCATCGCTTTGGATAGTCGCTGTTCAAGATAGAGAAGGCGTTCGGGTTCTAAATCAAGACAATCAAGGTATTGGCGTAGTTCTGTGCACACTTCCTGAATGTGAATGGTCGCTTCATCGAGCATTTGGGTTAACGGTGCAATGCGGGCATCAAGCTCTGCGCACTCATTGACCCGCAGTTGGGCGCGGCGCAGCAAACTTAATACGTTACCCTCATCGGCCTCATCGAGAACCTGTAAAGACTCCTGACTATGTTGGATCAGATCCCCACTGTTAGATAAGCGCTTGTACTCATCATCAATCTGAGAGAATTCATCCTCTGCTAAACCGAAGTCATCGAGCTCTTTGACGTGATATTGCAGCAGTTGTAAACGCGCTTCACGTTCGAGCTTGTTTTTCTCGAATGCTTTGAGGGCATTTTTTTGCTCGCGCCATAACTGGTAGGCGTTACGCATATCTTCTAACAGGCTGTGGTGACCGGCATAGGCATCGAGTAGAGCAAGTTGATACTCTGATTTAAGCAACCGTTGGTGGGCATGCTGCCCGTGGATATGAATGAGTTGATGACCGAGTTCACGCAGTTGTGAGGCTGGCACGGGTGTACCATTAATAAAGGCTTTTGAACGCCCGTCGGCACTGATCACGCGCCGTAAAATGCACTCATCGCTTTCATCAAGCTGGTTGTCTTCCAACCAGCGGCGAGCGCTTGGATTTCCTTGCAGCAAGAAGGTGGCAGAGACCTCAGCGCGTTTGGCATCAGTGCGCACCATGGCCGCTTCTGCGCGATCGCCTAAGCATAAGCCGAGGGCATCAATTGCAATAGATTTGCCTGCGCCCGTCTCGCCGGTGACGGTTGTCATTCCGCGGTGAAAGTCGATTGCCAATTCACGAACAATGGCAAAGTTGGTGATGGTCAGTTGTGCCAGCATCGGTCAGCCTCTGTGTAAACATCCATGCCTGTATATGTGAACAGTATATACTGCTTTTACATACAGTAAAGATTCAGAGGCGGTGCTGTGTGGTATCGGTTTAAAATAATTTTTTTGACCAACCGAGCTTATTACTCAAAATATTAAAATAATTATAATCTTGTGGATGAATCAACCGCAGTTTATGTGGGCTCTTGCTGATGACAACTTCATCACCGTGTTGGATTGGCAGTGCTATCTGACTATCGCAGCTGACTTCCAGCGGGCTACTTGTGCCTTCAGAAAAACGCAGACGAATATGGCTGTTGCTGTCGATTACCAGTGGCCGTGCCGAGAGGGTATGGGGAAACATCGGCACCAGTGTAATGGCATCAAGATTAGGTGTTAAAATTGGGCCACCGGCGGACAGTGAGTAAGCGGTTGATCCGGTAGGGGTTGAGATAATCAGGCCATCAGAGCGTTGGGCAAATGCAAAGCGGTTATCGATGTACACTTCAAATTCGATCATGTGCGCCACTTTGCCGGGGTGGATCACGGCTTCATTAATGGCGCTGCTGGCGCGTTTTGGCCGATCACCATGAAAAACCTGTGCTTCAAGCAAGAAACGATCTTCGGTAATGTAGTGGCCGGCGAGCACATCACTCAGTTGTGTTTTTGCTGTGTCGGGGTCAAGATCGGTTAAAAAACCCAAATTACCACGATTAACGCCAATCATCGCAACATCATAGCGCGCCAGTATACGTGCCGCACCGAGCATATTGCCATCTCCGCCAATCACCACGGCTAAGTCAGCCCGTTGGCCGATATCAGCTAAACTGGCACCGGTGATATTCGGGATCTGTAGCTCTTGTGCAATCTGGTGCTCGAGTAAGACATCATAACCTTGTGCGGTAAGCCAATGATACAAGGCTTCATGTGTACTAAGCCCCGTCTGATGACGTGGCCTTCCGACCAGACCGATACAATTAAATCCTTGATTCATGGCATTGCCTTTATCATGCTGGAGTGATGCGATGTGATGGATAGAACGGATTTTACCCTTGAATCACCCGCTTTAGCCCCCATAATAAGCTAACTAGCGACCAGAATGCTAAATCGCGGAGACATTATGAATCAACAAGAGAATCAGACCCAAACTGAAAACACCGAAAACCCACAGGTTGATCTGCCTGAGCAAGAGGTAGAGCAAGTGGTTGATACGCGTGATGCGCGGATTGCCGAACTGGAGTCTGCCTTAGAAACGGCAAAAACCAACGAGCGTGATGCTATGCTGCGTGCGCGTGCTGAAGTGGATAACATCCGCCGCCGTACCGAGCAGGATGTTGAAAAAGCACATAAGTTTGCGTTGGAAAAGTTTGCCAACGAGCTGCTACCGGTAATTGATAGCCTTGAGCGTGCGGTTGAACTGGCTGACAAGCAAAATCCAGAGCTGACAGCAATGATGGAAGGTGTTGAACTGACGCTGAAATCGCTGTATAGCGCAATGAGCAAGTTTGGTGTAGAGGCAGTAGGTGAAATTGGCTCTGCATTTAACCCTGATGTGCATCAGGCTATGGGTATGGTTGAGTCTGCTGAGTATCCGGCAAATCATCTGGTGATGGTGATGCAAAAAGGCTATACCCTAAATGGCCGTCTGATCCGCCCTGCAATGGTGATGATCTCGCGCGGTAATGCGGTAGATACACAGGCTTAAAATTCGGTATACCCGTAATAGCGCCCGATAAATCTTGTCGGGCGTTTGTTTTTATATCGTCTTCTTATTCTCTTTTTTTCTCTTCTTTGGTCTCTTTATCTCTTTTCTTTTAAATGCTGTTCCTTTCTTTTACGGTTTTCTCTTCCCTTGTATAAGCTTTATCGGCTTTAGGCCGTACCTCAAATGGCAATGAACGACAAAATCACTACTTTCTTTCTTCTTGATAAATAAAGGATTTTTTATTTTTGTCGTAAAAGGCAGACAAAAGCCAATAACAGTGTCGCTAAAAGATGACACGTAAGATATTGATTTTTAATGTTAACTTAATTATCTCATAAGAGTGTTGTGATATGGAGACAGTTCTGTGAGGAAAATCGGGCTGTATTGCAATACTGCAACTTACCCGCAGTGATGAAAGTAATTATTTAAAATAAAATTCAATTAAAAACAATTAGTTAATTTTATCTTCGCAAAGTTGGCACAGCAAGTGCAGTATGTTTTGTGTAAACGCTCATCCGCCTTCTTATGACAGCCTAGCTTCATAAACTTTAGGATGATGCAGTTACAAGAGTAATGGTGTCTAACGTCCACCTTTTGATGAGAGTGTAAACTTCATCTACCACCGGACGAAACGTTGAGTGAGACACCACCCGACGTACCACTGCGATAAACAAAGATTTATCATCAGGTACGTAATGCGAAGCCGGATACCAGTCGCCTAATTACGATGAACATCTGTTTTCATCACCCTGTAGGCGTAGATGCGATGGTCTGGTATCCCGAGGCCGAGAATATCGGTCAGGGAATGCCCGGGGGAGACCCCGGTAATCCCGTGTTTATTGTCGTCTGTTATATCCGTTTTATGTGATAACTGACGCTCTGCCGCAACTCTTTCCAACAATCTGGCTTTGTTTCTTTCTTATCCCCCGCCTCTCAGGTAGCATTTAGCTATCTTAAAATAGTGCCTTTCTGAAACTGATTACCCAGAATTTATGCGATTTTCCCCGCGTTCGTTACGACAACTGGTTTTACTGGCATTTCTTTTGGTATTGCTGCCGCTGCTGCTGTTGGCGTATCAGGCATACCGAGGGCTAGACAACTTAAGCGCCCAAGCCGAATTGCTAAACCGCTCTACACTGGCCGATGCGCGCCGCTCTGAAATGATGAGCAACATTGCGCTTGAGATGGAGCGCAGTTATCGCCAGTACTGTGTATTGGGGGATAAAACATTCGCTAAGCTCTACCAAAACCAGCGCGATCAATACCTGCGCCAGTTGACACTGCACGCTCGTGCTTTGCCTGAAAAAGACAATTATGCCCCGCTGCGTGCCAATTTGAATCAGCTTGCTACGCCGTTGTGTAATAACGAAGGGTTAATGCCTGAAGCCTTGGTTCTGTTAGAGCAGTTTGCGCATAATAATAGCCAGATGCTGGAAGCTACCCGCAGTGTCATTTATTCGCGTGGGGAAAAACTGCAACAGACCATCGCCGAGCGTGGGCGCTATTTTGGTTGGCAAGCACTGAGTGTATTTGTGGTCAGTTTAGTGCTGGTGTTACTGTTTACCGGCATGATTATTGGGCCCGTTAAAGCAATTCAGCGTATGATCAACCGCTTGGGTGAGGGGAAGAAACTTTCTGATATCTCAACACTGCGCGGCCCGCGTGAGCTAAAATCAATTGCACAGCAAGTAGTGTGGTTGAGCGAGCGCTTGGCGTGGCTGGAGTCTCAGCGCCATGAGTTTTTGCGGCATATCTCGCATGAGTTAAAAACACCGTTGGCCAGTATGCGTGAGGGTACCGATCTGCTGGCTGATGAAATTGCGGGCCCGTTGAGCGCTTCCCAGCGTGAAATTGTGGGTATTTTAGATACCAGTAGCCGCCATTTGCAGCGCTTGATTGAGCAATTGCTCGATTATAATCGGCAGATTGCCAGTACACCGGTACAGATAAGTCAGGTTTTTTTGCCCGAATTGTTTGATACGGTGGTTCAAGCCAACAGCCTGCCGGCAAAAGCAAAAAATATGCACACCTACCTTGATTGGCAGGCTGATACCTGTGTCGCTGAACCAATATTACTGGCACGAGTGTTAGATAACCTCTACTCCAATGCGGTGTATTACGGTGGGGAATCCGGTACTATCTGGGTGAAGAGCCGCCAAAAAGATCATCGTATTCAAATTGATATCGCCAATACCGGCACCTCCATTCCGAAAGCCGAACGGGAAATGATTTTTGAACCGTTTTACCAAGGCAGTCGCCAGCGTAAAGGGGCAGTAAAGGGAAGCGGTTTAGGATTAAGCATTGCCCGTGATTGCATTCGCCGAATGCAGGGTGAATTGGATTTGGTGCAAAGTGATTATGCACCAGTATGTTTTCGTATTGAATTACCGTTAAGCCCAGAGCATGTCTGACATAATAAAGAAATGGATGTTACGCGTTGTATTGGTCATTCCGCTGCCACTACTGAGCGCATGTGCAGGAAAGCCGACCGAGGCGCTCGCACGCGTTATGCAGCCGATCACCTCATCGGCAGAGGTTGACGATTTTTATCGCCAATCTTGTCAGGCTATCTGGCTGACAAAAAACGGTGTTTCGATCCAGCAAGCGGCATACTGGTTGCGAGTTGCTGAGTGTGCGGATCAAGTTCCACTCAAAGATCGGCGTGAATTTGCCGCGCACTTTTCCCATGCGACTTGGCATGCCACACTGAAAAAGACCTTATTATCACTGCGTGCTTCGCCAACACTGACTGAGCGGCGTAAATCGCTCGACACTCTCAGCCTGTTGCGCGAACAAGTTCCATTTTCTGTACTACCACTGGTGCGTATTTGGCGTGAGCAACAAGTTATGCTGATAAGTTCAGCAGATGAGCGGATCCGTTTTCAGCGCGAACAAAAACAGCTGGAAAATGACCTTGAACTGGCGACACATCAACAGCGCGAACTCAATCAAAAATTAAAGGATGCAGAGCAAAAACTCTCTCGGTTGATGGATATTGAGCGTCAGCTCTCCACCCGTAAACAGTTACCGGTAAAACCGGTACTGCCAGAGATGAGTGAAGCACTCAAGCAGCCAGAATCTGTTGATGCCATTGCTCCCGATGCTGTCAATGCACCTGAGAACAGTACCGCTCCCGAGAACAGCGTGGTTGAAGAGAAGCCAGCCGAAGATAAGCCGGTTGAAAAACGACCGGCCGATGTAAAGGAACCCTTACCCGATGACACAGAGAAAGCCGGCCAACCTGCTGCTGGTGGATGATGACCCCAGCTTACTGCGTCTGCTTGGTATGCGTTTGAGCAGTGAAGGCTTTCAGGTCAGCACAGCCATTAACGGGCAAGAAGCCCTGCGTGTACTTGAGCGCGATAAAATTGAACTGGTGATCAGCGATTTGCGGATGGATGAAATGGACGGCATGGCGCTGTTTGGTGAAATCCAAAAACGCATTCCCGGTATGCCCGTGATCCTGCTCACCGCACACGGCTCTATCCCTGATGCTGTGGCGGCGACCCGTCAGGGGGTATTTAGCTTTCTGACCAAACCGGTCGACAAAGAGGCCTTGTATAAAGCCATTGATGAGGCCTTGGCCCTGCACGCACCGGCTAGCAGTGATGAGCGCTGGCGTGAAAATGTGATCACCCGTAATGCCGGCATGCTTCGTCTACTTGAACAGGCAAAAATGGTGGCACAATCGGATGTCAGTATTTTAATTAATGGCGCGAGCGGCACCGGTAAAGAGGTGCTGGCACAAGCCATTCACAAAGCCAGCCCGCGTGCACAGCAACCGTTTATTGCCATCAACTGCGGTGCACTGCCAGAACAACTGCTTGAGTCTGAACTGTTCGGCCATGCTAAAGGCGCGTTTACCGGCGCAGTCAGTCAGCGTGAAGGCCTGTTTCAGGCTGCAGAAGGTGGCACACTGTTTTTAGATGAAATCGGCGATATGCCGCTCTCATTGCAAGTCAAATTACTGCGGGTATTGCAAGAGCGCCGGATCAGACCGCTCGGCAGCAACCGCGATATTGAAATTAATGTACGTATCCTCTCGGCGACACACCGTGATTTGCAAAAAGAGATGGAAAAGGGCGAGTTTCGTGAAGATCTCTACTATCGCCTGAATGTAGTTAACCTCAAATTACCCGCACTCAATGAACGGGCTGATGATATTCCGCAGTTGGCCGCTCATATTTTGCGTCATGCGGCTGAACGTAATAAACCGTTTGTTCGTGCATTTTCCAAAGAGGCCATGAAACTGCTGATGGCTGCCGGTTGGCCGGGAAATGTGCGTCAACTGGTCAACGTTATTGAGCAGTGTGTTGCGCTGACCACCGCGCCGGTGATAAATGAAGCGTTAGTGGAGCAAGCACTTGAGGGTGAAAATACCGCCCTGCCAACCTTTGCTGATGCCCGCAGCCATTTTGAACTGCACTACTTGCGAAAATTATTGCATATCGCCAAAGGTAACGTTACACAGGCAGCACGCATGGCTGGGCGAAACCGTACCGAGTTTTACAAACTGTTGGGCCGACATGAACTCGACCCTAATGACTTTAAAGACAATTAAGTCATTTTTATAACCTGATCTGTCGCCCTGTTAAGTGCATTACGCACCCTATCTTTAACGGGGAAGACAACCTAAACGCATACCATACGGGGCAATCCCCGAAGTATGCCTGACCTTTGTTTTTGATTAGCTGGATATGCCATGAATTTAGGGCCTGTCACCAAACAACTGAATATCGCCATCGCACAACTGAATATGCTGGTGGGGGATATTGAAGGCAACGCAGACAAAATCATCCAAACTGCCACTGAACATGCCAATACCGGCGCGGATATGGTGGTTTTTCCTGAGCTTGCGCTAACCGGTTATCCACCGGAAGACCTGCTGTTACGGCCTGATCTGATGCTGCGAGTACAAACTGAACTCCAGCGTATTCAACAAGCATGTGCCCAAACCACCATACTGGTAGGCCACCCATGGCGTGATGCCGATGCCCTGTATAACGCGCTATCGGTCTACTCCAACGGCCAACTGCTGACCCGCTATTACAAACAGCAATTGCCAAACTATGGTGTGTTTGATGAACAACGCTACTTCAGTGCCGGTCATCAGCCCGCCATTATTGATTTTGCCGGTTACCGTATCGGGTTGTTGATTTGTGAAGACCTCTGGTTTGATCAGCCGATTAATACGCTGCACGCTGCAGGTGCAGAGCTGATTATCTCTATTAATGCCTCACCGTACGATCAAGAAAAACCACAGACTCGCCAGCGTTTACTCGAAGGCCACTGCCGCCGTACCGGATTACCTCTGATTTATGTTAATCAGGTGGGTGGGCAAGATGAATTGGTGTTTGATGGCTGCTCAAAAGTCTTTAACCAGCAGGGGGAAGTGACCCACCATCTGGCTGCGTTTGCAGAAGACAGCGCACAAATTATCATTACTGATAATCACATTCAGCCGATGCCTACTCTGCCACAACCAAGCAGCCTATTGGCTCAGACCTATCAGGCACTGGTGCTGGCAGTGCGAGATTATGTCACTAAAAATGCCTTTCACGGCGCAGTACTGGGGTTGTCCGGCGGAATTGACTCTGCGCTGACCTTGGCAATTGCCGCTGATGCATTGGGCGCTGAAAATGTCCAAGCCGTGATGATGCCGTTTCGGTATACCGCCGATATCAGCGTAGCCGATGCCAAAGAAGAGGCTGAAATTCTCGGTGTTGAGTTTGATATCATCTCGATCGAACCGATGTTTGATGCCTTTATGAACCAACTGGCCCCGTTATTTGCTGGAACAGCCCGTGATACCACCGAAGAGAACCTGCAAGCTCGCTGTCGTGGTGTCATGCTGATGGCTATCTCCAATAAGCGCCGCCGTTTGGTACTGACGACCGGTAACAAAAGTGAAATGGCCGTAGGGTATGCCACCTTATATGGCGATATGGCGGGTGGATTTGATGTCCTCAAAGACGTGCCGAAAACACTGGTATTTGCACTGTCAGCCTATCGCAATACCCTCTCATATGTGATCCCGCAACGCGTGATTGATCGTCCGCCATCTGCTGAGTTAGCACCGGATCAGGTTGATCAAGACAGCTTGCCGCCTTATGACGTGCTCGATGCCATCTTGCAAGCCTATGTAGAACACGATAAATCCGTTGCAGAGTTAATCGCAATGGGGTTTGATGAAACCATCGTGCGGAAAGTTTTGCGCTTGGTTGATATCAACGAATACAAACGTCGGCAATCAGCAGTCGGTCCACGCATTACCACACGGAACTTTGGCAAAGATCGACGTTATCCGATAACGTCAGGTTTTGGACGCAAAAACTGGTAAGGAATCACCATGAAAAAAATCGATGCAATCATCAAACCGTTTAAACTCGATGATGTCCGTGAGGCACTGGCCGATGTCGGTATCACTGGAATGACCGTCACCGAAGTCAAAGGCTTTGGCCGTCAGAAAGGGCACACCGAACTGTATCGGGGGGCTGAGTACATGGTCGATTTCCTGCCGAAAGTCAAAATTGAAATGGTGGTGGCTGACGATATTGTTGATACCTGTGTGGATACCATCATGAAAACCGCCCAAACCGGTAAAATTGGTGACGGCAAAATCTTTGTCTACGATGTTGCGCGCGTTATCCGTATCCGTACCGGTGAGCAAGACGAAGAAGCCATCTAAAGATAACAGTCCGTATCCTTATAAACGGCGTGTGAGCACGCCGTTTTCTTTTCTCTATTCCGATAGTCTCACCAAAATCTCCCGCACAACAAAAACTTAGCAAACGATTGCTTTAAAATTACTAACAGGGCTATCGATCACACTTTAAAAACATTAAACTGAACGCAGATTAACGGGTATGCCGTCATTTTCAGCCTATCCCTCGACTTAGCTCAAGTTATCAGGAGATGCAGATGTTAAAACGAGACATGAACATTGCCGACTACGATGCTGACTTATGGCACGCCATGCAGCAGGAAGTTGTGCGTCAGGAAGAGCACATTGAGCTGATTGCGTCAGAGAACTACACCAGCCCGCGCGTCATGCAGGCACAAGGCTCTCAACTGACCAACAAATATGCTGAAGGCTACCCGGGGAAGCGTTATTACGGCGGTTGTGAATACGTAGATATCGTTGAGCAACTGGCTATTGATCGTGCCAAAGCGCTGTTCGGTGCCGATTATGCCAACGTACAACCGCACTCCGGCTCACAAGCTAACTCAGCCGTTTATATGGCACTGCTTAATCCGGGCGATACCGTACTTGGCATGAGTCTGGCGCATGGCGGCCACTTAACGCACGGTTCACCCGTGAACTTCTCAGGTAAACTGTATAACATCGTCCCGTACGGCATTGATGAAAATGGCCGCATTGATTACGATGATGTTGCCCGTCAAGCGCAAGAGCATAAACCAAAAATGATTATTGGTGGATTCTCTGCCTATTCACGGTTGGTTGATTGGGCGCGTTTACGTGAGATTGCCGACAGCATTGGCGCATACCTGTTTGTTGACATGGCGCATGTTGCCGGTCTGATTGCCGCAGGTGCTTATCCAAACCCAGTGCCTCACGCACATGTTGTCACCACCACCACCCATAAAACCTTAGCCGGTCCGCGCGGTGGCCTGATCCTCTCTGCTGCTGCAGACGAAGACCTGTACAAAAAGCTCAATTCAGCCGTCTTCCCTGGTGGTCAGGGTGGCCCGCTGATGCATGTGATTGCCGCAAAAGCCGTCGCCTTTAAAGAAGCGATGGAGCCTGAATTTAAAACACTGCAATTCCAGATCGTACGCAATGCACAAGCCATGGTGAACGTATTCCAACAACGTGGCTACAACGTCGTTTCTAATGGCACTGAAAACCACCTATTCCTGTTGGACTTGATTGATAAAGACATCACCGGTAAAGATGCAGATGCCGCACTGGGCCGTGCCAACATTACCGTTAACAAAAACAGCGTACCCAATGATCCGCGCAGCCCATTTGTGACCTCCGGTATTCGCATCGGCTCACCGGCTATCTCACGTCGGGGCTTCAAAGAAGAAGAAGCCGCACAACTGGCTGGCTGGATGTGCGATGTACTTGATGACATCAACAACGAAGCGACCATTGAGCGAGTTAAAGGTCAGGTGCTTGATATCTGTGCCCGCTTCCCAGTATATGCATAACTGACCGTTATCTGCAGATATCGTCTATTACTATTAATAGAAAGCGAGAAAATCTCTCTATCTATATAAAAGCGTTATCTATATAGAAGCACTCGCGCAATCAAAGCGCTTCTTTGATGATTAAGATCGCGGATAGATGATGTCAGCAAAGGTAACGTAACGAAAAGCCACCCTATAAACTGAATATAGTGGTGGCTTTTTTATTGGTAAAAACAGAGTTATCCACAGAGAACTTTGCAAATCCTGTGGGTTAATTGTTGGTATCACGTGCTTAACTTAAGCATTAATTATTTATCATCATTTCAGTGTTTTTTTGTTGAAAAACCCCTTGCGCCAAACGCAAAACTCCCTATAATGCGACCCCACTGACACGGCAACTGTGATGCAAATCACTGAAAGCTAAGCAGTAAAGAATAAAACGCTTTTAAGGAATGTGAAAAACAAACCTTGACAGCCAAAGGGAAGTGCGGAATAATGCGCGCCCTGTCAACGTGAAAGCGCTGACGCTGCTCTTTAAAAAATTAATCAGACAATCTGTGTGGGCACTCGTTGAAGACGCTGACTATCCAAAAGATACTTAGTTAAACGAGTGACTGACAATTTATTTGCTAGTTATTTCGAGCGACAAACTTTAAATTGAAGAG
>NZ_JBOFRH010000079.1:0-1704 GCF_051650925.1 Plesiomonas sp. | reverse complement strand
GCTTCATCCACCACAAACTGCAACCCTAGCGCCTGCAAGCCCTCTTTCAGTTCGGTGTGCATCTGACGATGTCTGGCCCACGCATTTTCCAGCCCCTCTTGCTGCAACAGCAACAAGGATTCATGCAAGGCATATAGCGTATTCACCGGTGCGGTGTGGTGATAACTGCGCTTACTGCTGCCGCTCCAGTATCCCAACACTAAGGTTTGATCTAAAAACCAGCTGGGCACTTTGGTTTTACGCGCCTGTATTTTTGCCAGCGCACGGGCTGAAAACGACAGCGGTGATAAACCCGGTACACAAGATAAGCACTTCTGGCTGCCGGAGTAGACAGCATCAATACCCCATTTATCAACATACAGTGGCACGCCGCCAAGCGACGTTACTGCATCAACAATGGTCAGACAGTCGTGATCGCGGGCCAACTGGCACAGTGCTTGCGCATCTGAACATGCGCCGGTTGAGGTTTCAGCATGCACAAAGGCCACGATTTTAATGGCGGGATCGGCACTCAATGCAGCCGATACTTTATCTACCGAAACCGGTGCGCCCCATGCATCCTCCACCAGCACCACTTGGCCACCTACTCGTTCAACATTTTCAGCCATACGCGCGCCAAACACACCATTGCGGCATACCAGCACTTTATCACCCGGTTCAACGATATTGACAAAACAGGCCTCCATTCCCGCCGAACCGGGCGCAGAGACGGCAATGGTAAACGGATTTTCGGTCTGAAAGGCGTACTGCAACAACGCTTTTAGCTCATCCATCATCTGAATAAACAGTGGATCAAGGTGGCCAATGGTTGGGCGTGATAACGCCTGTAACACTTGCGGGCTGACATCTGACGGGCCTGGGCCCATTAAAATCCGCCGTGGTGGGATAAATGAATGTAAATGCATCGGAACACTCCTTGTTGGCTAACCGGAAGAATACACACAGTTTAGTATCGGAAGGCTTGGCCATAATCGCAATAATCACATTGATTAACAATTTGATTGACAGCTTAAAAATAAACCGATATTTCTGGTGTCAACCTTGCTTGCCACCGTATATGGATTGAGGGCAAGCAGGCCAGAAGAGGTGCATCATTCAGGTAACGGGTAGTCGACACCGCAGTCAGTGACTATCCGCAAGGGGAGTGTATGCCGAGATTGTGTTGCGGCGGATGCAACATGATCGGCTACGGAGGCTGAATCCTCCGGGCTGTCACCGTTATCGGTGGAGCGCTTCTGGGTGCAGGAATTTTCATCGGCATTTGGGTATCTCACTCCCCGGATTTTTGGCTAAATTCCGTTCGCATTTGCGACTCCCGCTGCTTGCTTTACCCCTTCTCGGTTCTGCGGGCTACGTGCCAAGAACGTAAGGACTATTTTCGAGGTCACGAGGAATTTTCATGATGTCTTATCTGACTGTTGCCAAATTTGGCGGAACCAGTGTCGCCAACCATCCGGCGATGTGCCGTTGTGCCGAGATTGTTTTGGATGATCAACACACTAAAGTCGTGGTGCTTTCTGCCTCGGCAGGTGTTACCAATTTACTGGTCGCGTTAGCCAATGGCTGTGATGCTGACCAACGGGTTGACTACCTCAATGAAGTTCGCCAAATCCAGCACGCTATTTTGCGTGATTTAGGCAATCCACCGGCAACGGTCAGCGCCATTCAGCATATGCTCGAAAATATCAGCGCACTGGCAGAAGC
>NZ_JBOFRH010000078.1:0-1672 GCF_051650925.1 Plesiomonas sp. | reverse complement strand
CATGCGGGTACTGCTGACCGGTGCACGCGGTCAGTTAGGCCGTATGCTGCAAGAGTCCTGCCCGCTGGAGTGGGATCTGTATACGCCAGACTCTGCTGCGCTCGATATCAGCAATCCTGCGGCAGTAGCGCTTCAAGTGGCGGCGATTCAACCGCAGGTGATCATTAACTGTGCGGCCTTTACCCATGTTGATGGCGCAGAGCTGCAGCCTGAACGGGCGATAGCGGTAAATCAGCATGGTGCATATCACCTTGCCTTGGCAGCAAAACAGTGCGGCGCACAGATGGTGCAGGTATCTACCGATTATGTGTTCGGGGCTGATGCACCCGATGCCGACACGCGCCGTGAGGGTTATCCGGAAACAGTACAGCCTAGCCCATGTAACCAGTATGGGCTAAGTAAATGGCAGGCTGAACAGGCCGTATTGCACGTATTACCCCATGCGCTGGTGATTCGTAGTGCATGGTTATTCAGTGAATATGGCCATAATTTTGTGCAGGCGATGCTAAACCTGATAGGGCAGCATGATCAGCAAACGGCAGCCCGCAGCATTGTTGCCGATCAAATCGGTTGCCCGACCTATGCGCGCGATCTGGCGGTAGCTATTGTGCAACTGATACAACAGCAGGCGGAAGGCGGTGTATACCACTATGCTGGCGACAGTGCGGTGAGCTGGTTTGAGTTAGCACAGGCAGTGTGGGTAGAGTATCAGCGGCAGGCAGATACCGATAACATGCCGTTAAATACGGGTATGTGTTCGCCTTTTGTGCCTATTAGTAGCGCAGAGTATCGGCAGTTACATCCGCAATCAGCACTGCGCCCCGCCTATTCAGCACTTAACAGCCACAAAATTAGCCGCTATGGGTGTTTGCCCTCCAACTGGCAACAAGCACTGCAAACGGTTGTTGCCCGTTACCGTGCTAAGCAACATCCGCTATTTATTGGATGATGTTCTCCCCCACCAACCACCCCCTCAACTCCCCAATCTGCATAGGTTTGGCAAACAGAAAACCTTGCAGAGTCTGTACGCCTTTCTCTTGCAGATAGGCGGTCTGGTGCTCGCTTTCAACCCCTTCGGCAACAATTGAAATTTGCAGGCGGTGCGCCAAGCTGATAATGCTGTCGAGCACCGCGGTTCCAATGCAAGAGTCATCAATGCTGGCGGTAAACCGCTTATCGATTTTCAGATACTGCGGTTGGATGCGGTGCAGGTAGCTCAAAGAGCTGTGGCCGGTACCAAAATCATCCAGCGCCAGCGTAACCCCGCCAATATCCAGCAGTGCACTAAATAGCTTTTGTTGTGGCTCACCAAATGAGAGCGGTGAGCTTTCAGTGATCTCAAGCACCAGCTGTATCCCTACCGGTAACTGTTTACGCAGTCTACGGGTATGCACCAGTAAGGCACGGTTGTTAAAGTGATCGGCCGAGATATTTACCGACATCCGAAAACCGGCCGCTAACTGCTCAATCGGCAGTTGGCGAGCATCTTGTGCGATAAGCTTCATCAAATGATGGGTCAGGCGCGGCATCAAGCAGTGTTGCTCAATCAGCGGAATAAAGATCTCAGGCGAAAGCAGCTCAGTTTTGCTGTAGTGCCAACGCAGCAGCGCTTCCACCCCGATACAGCGCTTGTTGCGGCTGTCGATCAGCGGCTGATAGTACATCTGCAAAC
>NZ_JBOFRH010000077.1:0-2262 GCF_051650925.1 Plesiomonas sp. | reverse complement strand
GCCGATTTGCCGATGTGCCGTTACCCTTGCCACCATCGCAAGATCTGCGCGCATTAACGCAGGCATTTAACTTGATGGAAGAGGAGATCGCGCGGGCGTTTCAAGAGCAAGCTCAAGCGGTCGCGGTATTGCATCGAGAGGCCTATGAGGATGTAACCACAGGATTAGCAAACCGCCGTTGGTTCCGCCAGCAATTAGAAACTGCAGTGACAGAGCATACTGGCGGGGTCTTGTTTCTGTTAGAGCTGGATGTATTGAGTACCCAGTATGAGACTACCCAGAATCAGATGGCTGATAAGTTGGCTTATCAGTTGGCATTGGCTATTCGGCAGTTTTTATCGGGCCGGCCAGAAGTTTTGGTGGGAAGAACCCGTTTAGCAGAATTTGCTGTGTGGTACCCAGGGCTTGGGGTTCGTTCTGATTTGAGACAAGCTGAAGAGGTAGCGGCACAGTTACTGAATGTCATTCGTCTGCATGTGAGTGATGTGGTCGAGCCCCGTGAAATGTCGGATGCATTTTTGGGGGGAGTGGTCAGCGATGGTTATCATGCAGCACATACTTTGCTGGCTACCGCTGATATGGCATTACATCGAGCAAAAAAAGAAATTGGCCAGTTTTATCTGCATACAGGCTCATTCCAACCGGTGTTACAAGGGAAGCAAGAGTGGCGGCCTGCAGTGTTGGCTGCCTTGGCTGATCCTCTGGCTATTCAAGTCGTTTTGCAGCCAGTATTTGGTGAGCAAGGGAAAGTTTTACATCAGGAAGCGTTTGTTCGTTTGCGTCTGAACTCTCAGTGGGTAACCGCGGCAGATTGGTTACCGATGGTTGAAGCCATCGGTCTTGCATCGGCCGTTGATTTGGTTGTTATCCAGCATATCAGGCAGATGTCGTATACCGGTACCGTTGCGATTAACCTGAGCAACAGCAGTATTTATCATAACGAATTTTCGCATCAACTAGCGCAGATACTCTCTCCGAGTAAATCCTCTGCGAGTAAAGAGAAAGATGCAGGGGATAAATTTGAGATTATCTTTGAATTGTCCGAAGCGGGTTTACTCAGTAATCCGGCAGCAAGTCTGCAGTTTGTCAACACGCTGACAGCACAGGGCTGGCGATGGGGGCTGGACCAATTTGGCCGTAGCAGCAATGGAACCAGCTATTTGGCTCAATTTACTCCTGAATATGTCAAACTCGATTATGGTTATACCCATACGGCTGAAGATGGCCCCGCAAGTAAAGTTATTGCTGCATTGTGTCGTTTAATTCATCAGCGTACTCGTTATGCCATCGCGACACGGGTAGAGAATAAGGTGCAATGGGATCACTTAGCAGGATTAGGCGTAAATGGTTTCCAAGGATTTGGCATGCAACCGTTGATGGATGGGCGCACGAATTCCGAGTTATCCGGCGTGGTCGTTAACTTGCAGAGCGTTGATAGTACCGATCGGGTGCATTAAGAAAAACCTAGCATCATGCACTCTATAAGTACATGTCATGTGGAAAATTGATTTAACGCGTGAATAAAAAACGTCCGCAATTGCGGACGTTTTTTTATTGCCATTCTGAAACCGCCTCCAGAGGACGCGGTTTCTTTCATCTACAGACTAATCAGCTGTGTCTTGTTCGCGATTACGCGCTTTCAATGCCCTGACGGCGCAGGTACTCATCGTAAGTACCGTTGAAGTCAACGATGCCGTCAGCGGTCAGCTCGATAATACGGGTAGCCAGTGAGGATACAAACTGACGGTCGTGGCTGACGAAGAACAGGGTGCCTTTGTAGTTTTCCAGTGCCAGGTTGAGTGACTCGATGGATTCCATATCCATGTGGTTAGTCGGCTCATCCATTACCAGAATGTTCGGCTTTTGCAGCATCAGCTTAGCAAACAGCATCCGGCCTTGCTCACCACCGGAAATCACGCGGACAGATTTCAGGATATCGTTTTGTGAGAACAGCATCCGGCCCAGCATACCACGCACCACTTGCTCATCATCGCCCGGCTTCTTCCACTGTTCCAGCCAGTCATACAGGTTCAGATCGCAGTCAAACTCATCGGCATGATCTTGCGCGTAGTAACCGATGTTAGCGTTTTCGGACCACTTAATGATGCCTTGTTTTGGCGCCATGTTGCCGACCAACGTGTGCAGCAGGGTCGATTTACCGATACCGTTCTGACCGATAATCGCCACGCGCTCGCCGACTTCAACCATCAGGTTCAACTTGGAGAACAGCAGCTCATCGTAACCTTGGGCCAGATTTTCAAT
>NZ_JBOFRH010000076.1:0-1190 GCF_051650925.1 Plesiomonas sp. | reverse complement strand
GCTGACGTTGCAATCACAGTCTGTGCCGTTGTTTGCCCGTATTGGTGGCAGCTTTGGCAGTGATATGAATACCTTTTCATTCCAGATTAACTATGGGTTTTAAGTGATAGCATGCAAGTGACAACGTCACGTTAGCGATCGGGTTAAGTGACACGAAGCCATTAATAAAATAGCCGTAAATTTATTAAAAAAGCGACTGACTTATGGTGGTCGCTTTTTTTATGTCTGATTTATTGTTTATAGCGAAGTCAGCGCTTAGCAGAAAATAGGACCGATTTAATGCTGTTAAATAGGGTATTTGTTCCAAAAGATGAATAATTGTGCTGTCGTTAATTCGAATCACCTATATTGGGCTAACAACCTTGGATTAATAAGTGATGCACCTCTCAAATTACAACATGATACACGTTGTAAATTCATATTTTTCTTTTGCAGGAGTATGGTTTTAGTTAATTGGCAAAGTAAAAAAAGGAACGGGTATGACGGAACAATGGAGTGTGCGAAAATCATGCGCAATTGTGATGTTGGCTGTGGTGCTGATAGCGCTGTTTTTTTACCTGAAAAGTTATCATGATATGTTTGGCATCGTTACTGACTGGGTGCTAAACACGCTGTGAACAGCTTGATGACCGGCTGAGCTTTACGTTTCATGCAAACGTACTCGCTGCTGCTTGGCACGCGGTGCTTAAGTCCTTTACAGTGTAAGACCAACCGTAATTATCGTTATTAGATCGGGTTAACGGAAACTCAATGCGTAAACTAGCTGCGCTGCTGCCGCTGGTACTGGTTCTCAGTGCTTGTAGTAGCAAGAATATCGAGCCGGAAACGGCGGCTGAAGCGTTAAAAAAACACAATTCCGGTGGTTTTGTTTTACAACCGGAGCATACGCTGTATCTGGAAAATGGCGATTATGCCTATAGCCCAGCGACTGGGCAGTTCATCGACAAAATGGTGCGTGAGCATGGTTTTGATCGCCAGCAACTGGAAAGTGTCATGTCACAGACCAAGCGTCTGGACTATGTGCTGCGCCTGATGGATCAGCAAGCGCCGACAAAACGCCCGCCGAGTGGGCCAAACGGTGCATGGCTGCGTTATCGCGGTAAGTTTATTACCCCAGATAACGTGCAAAATGGTGTGCAGTTCTGGAACCAATACCAGGCCGAGCTCAAACGTGCCGAAGCTGTGTATGG
>NZ_JBOFRH010000075.1:0-1103 GCF_051650925.1 Plesiomonas sp. | reverse complement strand
CCGACGAAGCGGAAGGACATCTTATTATGGAAGATTGGCACAACTTTGGCGCTGACTACGATAAAACATTGATGGCGTGGGACGAAAACTTTGTCAGTGCATGGGATTCAATCAAAGACAACTACTCCCCTCGTTTTTATCGGATGTTCCGCTACTACTTGAATGCCTGTGCCGGCGCGTTCCGTGCTCGTGATATTCAACTATGGCAAGTGCTGTTTAGCCATAGCGGCCTGCGCGGTGGCGTCTATATTACGCACTGATTATGATTGATACACTGTGATCAATGGCGATGAGTTTTAGTTTCACGCTCAATTGCACGGCATCAAGCATACTAAAAAAGAGGCTTTCGCCTCTTTTTTATTTACGCATGTATCACGTGTAGTAAACACGCCTTGCGTTTACTCCGCACCGGAGTCTGTCATCATCGCCAAGCGTTCTTGTTCAAAATCGGCATTTAGCGGCTCTAACACCGGCATGCTGCGAGTGATATTCGAGGATAAACGCTGGAAACGCTCAACTTTGCCATGTAAGCCCTGTCGACCAGCTAATGCTGTCACCGTTTTATTGTAATGGTTGCTGGCCGCTGTCAGGGTATTACCTAGGCGCTGTAAGTTTTCGGCGACGACACACACTTGGTTGTAAATCTCTCCGGCACGCGCCGTGATCTCCTGCGCTTCACTGTTGCTGCGTTCAATCATCCACAAATTAGAAACCGTACGTAGTACCGGCATTAAGGTAGTATGCGACACGAGAATCACTTTTTTCTCGTAGCCGTAGTTGAACAAATCACGACCATGCTGTAACGCAGCGATATACGCCGGCTCTACCGGCATAAACATCAGCACAAAGCCCGGGCTATTAATGCCGCACAGATTGATGTAATCCTTGCTGGCCAAATTATCGATATGATTTCTCACCGCTTTAACGTGATCCTGCAATGCTTGCAGACGGCTAGCATCATCGCTAGCGGCCACGGCCTGACTGTAGTCAATCAGTGAGACTTTGCTATCAATAATCAGGTGTTTGCCATCCGGTAAATTGATCACAAAATCAGGGTAATAGGTTGAGCCATCGGCGCTTTTGAATACGGCCTGCGCCTGATA
>NZ_JBOFRH010000074.1:0-1467 GCF_051650925.1 Plesiomonas sp. | reverse complement strand
TATTATCCTGCACTAAACGATCACTTTGTGTCACCGTCTGTTCCAGCATTAAAACCTGATCGAGCGTGTGGTTAACACTGCGGGCGATCTCCTTTACCGAATGCTCCATTTCAGCCATTGCGGTAGCCACACTGGTGGTCTGTTCACGTTGTGACTCTACGGCACTTTGTGCGGTGGTGGTGTTTGTCTGATTAAGTAAGGTGACGTGTGATAATTGTGTAGAGGCATGGCCGATTTGCTCCAGAATATCGTGTAATCGAGCCGCCATTGTATTGATATGATTAGCGATTAAACCAAACTCATTGTTGGATTTCGTATTGATCCGGCTGGTCATATTACCTGATTCAATATCACGCAATGTTTGTAAAATAGCGTGGACTGGTTTACGAACCGAACGGGCCAAAAACCAGCCGGTCAGGGCTGCTAGTAGGGCGACAATAGTGGAAACCGTAACGGAGAACCAAAAACCACGGGTATAGTTGCTGTTTGCTTGCGCGGCTAACTCAGTAACATGATCTGTTGATTGCTGGCGTAATGTGTTTAGCAATACCAAGGCATTATTCATTAGAGTTGCTAATGTTGCGATATCTTGATCAACGGCCAGTTCACTGCGGGTAAAATCATCATGTTGCTGCAAAACGCCGTCTTTGCGCCCAGCATCTGTTAAAAAGCCCTGAAACAGAGTGCCATAGCGTTCGCTGAGGATTGGCTCTTGTGCAGCTAGCGCTTTGAAAGAGTAATCGAGCCGTACAACATTCATTTTATTTTTTTTGATAGCGGCCTCAATGCTAGCAATATCCTTTGTGGTTAACGCTTCTGATGTTGTGTTATCCACTTCACGTAAACTGTTGAAAAAAGAGTCACTCGTCAGTTTTAGTACATCATTATTGCCATTATCAATCAGCGCTTTTAATCCATATTGCAGTTCGAGTTTTTTATTTTGAAAAGTATGCACAGCCTGATTTAAATTCAGGCGGCCTTTGAGTATTTGCTCGTAACGGCTAAATGTGGCTTTTGCCAGTGTAAAATAACGTTGTTCGATACCACTGAGTGCTGTTAGCTGTGCAGAATCTATAGTTTGTATGTCTGCTGTCTGTACGTCAGCCTCGGTTGAATTTTCTGCCGGAGAAGACAACTCTGCATGTGTTAACTGAGTAAGTTGCTCAATATTCTGGCGATATTGCTGTTGGCCAAGATCAAACTCTTGTTGATAACGGGTAATCAGTGCCGGGTTTTGATTAGCAATAAATGATGTTAGGGCTTTATCGGTTGTCAGTAAGCTCAGTGTCAGCTCTGATGACGTATTAGAGACAGGCATTGCATCATCTATCACTGAATCTAAGCTGTTTTTTAAGCGGCCGGAAACATCAAGCGAAAATAAACTTGCGGCAATAAATGCACCTACCACAACAGCAAAACTGATTGTCATATGGCGTACAACAGAAGCGTTATTTTTTTTATCCATAA
>NZ_JBOFRH010000073.1:0-10433 GCF_051650925.1 Plesiomonas sp. | reverse complement strand
GCAATCACCACAATACCAGCCCAACCAATGGGTTTGAGTTTCTCTTTAAAGATAATCCAGCTACCAATGGCCGTACCTAAAATACCGATTGCACCCCATGATGCGTAGGCTACGGCAAGATCCATACCCCGAACGGCTTCGGTCAATAACGTAAACGCACTCATAACCAGTAAAATAGAGAGAAAACCCCAGCGCTTACGTTTAAAACCTTTGGACTTATTCAGTGCCATATTCGCGGCAACATCCAGCAAGGCGGCAGCAATAACGAATCCGATATGTAACATTACGCTTCCTCCTGCTGTGGATGACTTTCACCGGCGTTCACCATAATAATACCGGTGACGGCCAGCGCTAACCCGATCATCTCTTGTAACGAGAGCGAGTAACCAAAAATAAACACCGAAATCAGTGTAATTAAGGTTACGCCTACCCCTTCCCACAGTGCATAAGCGATACCGATAGGTATTTTTTTGATCGCTTTAGAGAGGAAAAAGTAAGATATTCCGATCCCTGCCCACATAGGCAAATAACTGAAAAATGAACCATTTTCGATAATTTTATTGATAGATGATGTTCCTGCGACTTCGGTAATAATAGCCAGTAACAAAAACATCCATGCGAATAACATGTGAGTACCCTTTAATATCCTTAATGCCCCGTGATCTGCTGATAACGTTTGCGGCATAGCGTTACTCTAGCCCTCCTGCTCGTTATATACTAATCGCTCAGCGTCAACTTTTCCGACGCTACCGTTTGACAATTTGTTTACACCCTCTAGGATCAGCCGCTGATGTCTGGAGTAGCCGATGAAGTTCTCGCAGTTAGAAATGTTTGTAGAAGCCGCCAATAACGGCTCAATCACCGAAGCGGCGCGCCGTTTGGGCAAAAGCCGCAGTACCGTGAGTACCGCAATCAGTGCACTGGAAGACAGTTTGGGTGTCAGTCTTTTTGAACGCGGTTCAAACTTAACGGAATTGACCGTTATCGGTGAACAAATTCTGGATGACAGTGAGCGCATTTTACAAATTGCCTACATCATCGAACAAAAATGCCAGCACTACGCCACCGGTGCAGAAGCCTTGCTGCGCATCGCGCGCGATGATGCATTGTCAGAAGTTTTCTGGCGGCGGCTACTAGGCCAGTTAAAACAACAGTTTGCCGGCACCAGTGTCTCTTTGGTGTTGGCATCACCGCCCGAATTGCCCGCGCTGGTTGAAGAGGGAATTGTTGATGCCGCTTTTGGTTTGCTGACCCAAGAGCAAGAGAACTCATCACTGAAAATTGAGGTGCTGCATCCGCTGCGAACCATGATGGTGGTGGAAAAAAGCCATCCGCTGGCGCTGTTAAAACGGGTTCAGCACAATGATCTAGAGTCACATACACAAATTACGCTGTCATATGTGGATGATGAATCAGTGAAAACGCTGCAACCGGTCAGCGGTGATCATATCGGGTTATCTTGCTTTGAGATGATCCGTGATGCAGTGGTTGATAAGCTGGGCTGGGCTATTTTACCAATCCCACTGGTACAAACTCAGTTGCGCCATGACCAGTTACAGGTGCTGAAACATAAATTCAGCATGCAGTGGCGTGATTATGCCGCTTACGCCTCCCCCGCTGCTTATCACGGTAAGGTACTCTCGTGGATCCAGCAGGAGATCCAAAAAGAGTTAGAGTCTTACGATTAACCGGTTCTCAGATGAGCAAGCTTAGTCAGTCGATTCCTCAATTAAGCTTGTTTCGGCTGGCGGCGATACCAGAACATAAAATGCAGTAACGCCATGCCACCGTGCCCGATGATATACGCCTCTATCAAACCGGTCAGGGCTTTATGCAGTGATTTAACATCAGCCGCCCACACTGAACCGCTGCGCCAGAGTACAAACCAGCTAAACCCTGATACTACCACCAGCAGTAATGCGCCTAATCCCAGCCCCTGAATACAGGCAGCCACACCTTTAGGTTGTGATTCAGGTAGCCGAAAATGCAGCAATTCGCGCACATCAGCCGTGATCTGCTGTGTATCCCCCCATAAGTAAGGGTAAAAATAGCGTAGTCCACGGGTCAGTAAACAGTAAGGCAATAACAAAGCTGTCAGCAATAACACGACAATGCCGCTACCGATATGTAGCCACGTACAGAGCAGACTCAGCCAGCCGGCACCGATCTGCTGCTCGGGCGTAAAGTGCATACCGTTGCTGTTGATAATCTGCAAAATCACCAGCAGTGCAATGCTCGCATGCAATACACGTAAAAACAGACGCTGATTTTGTGCTAAATAACGCCAAAAACCGGAGAAAATACGCATAAAAATCCCTGATGTCTGAGTACGTGGCTTGAAAAGAGAACGTCACAGCAGAGTAACTATAGGGGATAAAAACAATAAAATCTGTGTGGGGATGTAACGATATTTAGGCAAAACGGCAGACGCTAAAAAACGGTCTGCCGTTGGGAATAAAGCCCGATGTTAACCGACGCTATTTATTTACGCGGAAAACCCAAGGGATACTTCACTCTTCGAGATAGCTGCGTAACATCCACGCCATTTTTTCATGCGCAGTACAGCGATCATCTAGCAGTGAGGCGGTTGCACCATCCATCACTTCGCCAGTCAGCGGATAGATACCGCGAATGCGCTCAATCACAGTAGCATGGCCTTGCAGCAGGAAGGTAATCATCTCATTGTTGCTAAGGTTTGATTGTGGTTCGGGTAAACGGCTCATTTCTTGGTATGCACTAAATGATCCCGGCGCTTCAAAACCCAGCTCACGAATACGTTCAGCGATATCATCGAGTGAATTCCAGATCCCCGTGTACTGCTGTTCAAACATCTGATGAATCGGCAGAAAACGCATGCCCTTCACGTTCCAGTGAAAATAGTGCGTACTCAGGTAGAGGCTAAAACTTTCAGCCAGAAGGTGAGCCAAACTGTCAGCGATCTGTTTTCTGCTTGCATCAGGAATAGAGATATCAACTTTCATGACCAGTGCTCCGTATGAAATAACTCGGCGATAACGCCATTGCAATTACCATACAACTGGCCGATGTATCTTTCTGTAGAGAAGTGCGAGCATCTGCGTCAGAGTGCGACAAATTTTGTCAAAAAAAAGCGACCTCAATGAGATCGCTTTTATCTTTTGTCTTATTTTCAATTACCCAATCAACCACCGCAATGCCTCATCAGCACCCGTGGTCTACCGAAGCAATCAGGCCAGAACTTGTTGCAGCCAAGGCCAACCCTGCTTCTTACGGCTCAGGGTATTTTGCATCATCAGAACACCGTTATCAGCATGTGCTTCTAACTTTGCTGACCATTCGCCCTGATACAGCAGACGGGTGGTTGCCGTGGTAATGTCGGTCAGCATCAGAGCAGCCAGTACCAGCGAATCTTCGCTGCAACGGCGCTGCAAATCGGCATTCAGCGCATCGATCATGTCATCAACTTGCGCCAGTGTTGCCAGCTCAATCTGGCCAACTACGACGTTATGACCGTTCAGTGGGTAAGCCTTCAGATCTTTTTCAACCAGCTCTGCTGCGCTCAAACCTGCGATATCGGTTTTAGCAATCAGCAGTTCGGTGATGAAGGTATCCAGATCAGTAATCTGTGCCAGTTCAGCCAGCGCGTAAACGGCATCTTTATCTTTTTGCGTACAGGTCGGAGAGGCAAAACCGACGGTGTCACTGATGATGGCTGACATCATCAGGATCGCCAGTGGGCGGGTAATCGGTGCATTTTCCATTTTGAACAGGTTGAACAAAATGGTATTGGTGCAACCTACTGGCCAAATCCACGCTTCCAGCGGCTGTGCGGTAGTCACATCACCTAAACGGTGGTGATCAACAATACCCAAAATTTCAGCTTGGGCCAGATCGTCTGGGCCTTGCGCCATATCAGAGTAATCTACCAGCCAGACTTGTTGTCCGGCTACACCAGTACACATCTCAGGCTGCTCAACACCCGCTTTATTTAAGATGAACTGGGTTTCACGGTTAATATCACCCTGACGAACGGCTTTGGCATTCAAACCGCGAGCTTGCAGCAGTGCAGTTGCTACCAGTGCCGAGCAGATGCTATCGCTGTCTGGATTTTTATGACCTACTACTTGAATCATATTACTTCCTTTCACTCTTTCTTTTTGTTTGGCGCGAGTTTTGTGCTCGCTTATTTTAGCTGATTTCAAAAATCAGGCTCGCAGCAAAACTGTAACGGCTCACCGGTTTTCGGGTGCGTGATATTCAGCTCTAGCGCATGTAATTGCAAACGATCGGCCATGGCCTGTGCCTGTGCGTTGGCATAAAAGCGATCACCCAAAATCGGATGCCCCAGTGCCAACATGTGTACCCGCAACTGGTGTGAACGGCCGGTAATAGGGGTCAGTTTAACACGGCTTGTTCCATCTGAATCACGACTGAGCACCTGATACAACGTCTGAGCTGGCTTACCGGTCTCATGACACACCTTCTGCTGCGGACGGTTCGGCCAGTCACACACCAGCGGTAAATCTATCTCACCGCTGTCGTGCTCAGGATGCCCCCAGATTCGGGCGATATACGCTTTTTTAGGCTCACGCTCACGAAACTGACGTTTGAGTTCACGCTCGGCCTGTTTGGTTAATGCCACCACCAGCACGCCACTGGTCGCCATATCAAGACGATGCACCGATTCAGCTAACGGATAGTCATCCTGCACCCGCTGCATAATGCTGTCGCGGTGCTCAGGCGCGCGCCCCTGCACTGACAACAGCCCGCTCGGTTTGTTGACCACCATGATGCTGGCATCCTGATAGAGGATCTCCAGCCAAGGGTCAGTCGGCGGATGATATGACTCCAGCGGCGGTGCACCGCTGGGGGCGGGTGGTTCTCCCGCCAAATAAGCTGCTTTACGCTGCCGTTTGGTGCTGCTCGATTGTGCCATGTGATTACCTTTGCTAAACACTTATTGATGCGTAACCACAACCACACGCAGCGAATCTAACCGCCAGTTGGCTTCATCAAGATGCTGCATCACTTGCTTACGGCCCAGATCCAGCACAGTCACTTCATCATCACGGATGTTCGGGTTCACCGCTTTAAGAGCCAGCATGCGATCGAGTTCGGCAGTCATCACGTTATCAGCCAGTTGACGCGCGGCATCAATTTCAATGCGCGCCAGCTCAGTGGCTTTCGGCTCGGCCAGTGTCAGCATCGCGTGGATCTCTTTTTGTACCGCATTGACCAGTTTGCTGCCGGTATGACGGTTCACTGGGCTAAGTTGGCGGTTCAGCGCTTCAAATGCCACTGACTGAGACAGGTCATTACCGTTGATATCCATCAGCAAGCGAATTGGGCTTGGCGGCAAGAAACGGGTCAGTTGCAGGTGTTTCGGCGCTTGCGCTTCAACCACATAGACCAACTCCAGCAACAGTGTTCCGGCAGGCAGCGCTTTGTTTTTCAGTAGCGACATTGCAGTCATACCGGTATCACCGGACAAAATCAGATCAATGCCGTTACGCAGGATCGGGTGTTCCCATGTCAAAAACTGGGCATCTTCACGCGACAACGCCACATCACGATCAAAGGTCACGGTACAGCCGTCTGATGGCAAACCCGGAAAATCAGGCACCAGCATATGGCCAGTCGGTTCAAGCACCAGCATGTGCTCACCACGATCCTCTTGCTGCACCCCAATAATATCAAACAGGTTCAGCGCAAAACTGACTAAGTCAGTACCGCCATCTTGCTCGCCAATTTTCTCGGCCAACGCCTGTGCTTCTGTGCCCCCGTTGGAGTGCATCTCCAGCAGGCGATCACGGCCCGTTTCCAGCTTGGCTTTCAAGCTATCGTGCAGCGCGCGGCTGTCGGCAATCAGCTCATCAAACCCTTCGGTGTTGCTTGGGTCGGCCAAAAACGGAATCAAACGCTCAACAAACTGATCATACACTGGGCGTCCGGTCGGGCAGGTGTGCTCAAACGCATCCAGCCCCTCATGGAACCAGCGCGACAGCAGCGCCTGAGATGTGCCTTCAAGACAAGGCACATGAATGGCGATATCGTGCCGCTGACCAATACGGTCAAGACGGCCAATCCGCTGCTCAAGCAGATCGGGGTTCATCGGCAAGTCAAACATCACCAACTGGCTGGCAAACTGGAAATTGCGCCCTTCTGAGCCAATTTCAGAGCAGAGCAGCACCTGCGCGCCCTCTTCTTGCTGTGCAAAGTAGGCCGATGCTTTATCACGCTCGATAATGGATAAACCTTCATGGAACACCGCCGCACGAATCGCTTCACGCTCACGCAGTGCCTGCTCTAAATGCACCGCGGTTTCGGCTTTCGCACAGATCACCAGCACCTTGTCATCACGGTGATTTTTCAAGAATGTCAGTAGCCACTCAACCCGTGGGTCAAAGTTCCACCACGTGGCATTTTCACCTTCAAATGCCTGATAAATTTGCTCGGGATAGAGCATCTGCAACGCACGATCATCAATCTTGCTTGATCCCATCATACGCGCAACGCGAATCGCGGTTTGATACTGGCTCGGCAGTGGCAAGGTGATCTGGTTTAAGCTGCGCTGCGGGAAGCCTTTCACACCCTGACGGGTATTACGGAACAGCACGCGGCCAGTACCGTGGCGATCCATCAGATTACTGATCAGCGTCTGGCGAGCACAGATGCGCTCCGCTTCATCCACACTCTTGGCGTTAATCACTTTGAGCAGCGGCTCAACATCTTGCTCTGGCAGCAGTTCGGTTAGCAGATTTTGTGCTGCAACCGTCAGCGGCTTGCCACCGGTAATATCAGCAACGGCATCGGCAATCGGCTGATACTGCTGCTGCTCAGCGACAAACTCTTCGTAATCATGGAAACGATCAGGATCGAGCAAGCGCAAACGGGCAAAATGGCTCTGCTGGCCTAACTGCTCAGGGGTTGCAGTCAGCAGCAACACGCCCGGAATATTCTCAGCTAAGGCTTCAACCACCTGATATTCACGGCTCGGTTTCTCTTCATCCCAAACCAGATGATGAGCTTCATCGACCACCAGTAGATCCCACTCAGCATCAACGGCCTGTTCGCAACGCTGGCGTTTTTTACGGATAAAATCGAGCGAACAGATCACCAACTGTTCGGTTTCAAACGGGTTCTCGGCATCCAGCCCCGCTTCGGCGCAACGCTCTTCATCAAACAGCGCAAAACGCAGATTGAAACGGCGCAGCATTTCCACCAGCCACTGATGCTGTAAAGATTCAGGCACCACCACCAGTACACGCTCGGCACGGCCAGAGAGCAGTTGCTGATGAATGATCATGCCCGCTTCAATGGTTTTACCCAAACCCACTTCGTCGGCCAGCAGAACACGCGGCGCATAACGGCAGCCCACTTCATGGGCAATATAAACCTGATGCGGGATAAGGCTGGCACGCACGCCGCGTAATCCACGCAGTGGTGAACGGAACTGATCGCGCTGATGGTTCAGCGCGCGATAACGCAGCGCAAAGCGATCCATCCTATCAATCTGACCGGCAAACAGACGGTCCTGCGGGCGGCTGAAGGTCAGCTTATTGTCCAGCATCACCTCACGCAGTGTGACGTTCGCCTCTTCGGTATCGACGCGTGTACCGATGTAGGTCAGTACTCCGTGTGCTTCCAGCACCTCTTCGACACACAATTTCCAGCCTTCATGACAGCTGATTGTGTCGCCTTGATTGAACATGACGCGGGTTACCGGCGCATCAACGCGGGAATAAACGCGGTTTTCACCGGAAACAGGAAACAGGATAGTCACGGTGCGGGCTTCTATCGCCACGACCGTACCTAAACCCAACTCACTCTCAGTATCACTGATCCAACGTTGACCAAGTGCAAAAGGCATAGTGCGGACTCAACTCTCTTCTTTGGGGTGGGTGCGGGAAAGGGCGCTATGGTAATTCAAGGTGTGTTTCCCGTCACGGATTTATCCGTATTCAATACTTTAAAAACTGTGTGATTGTCACAAGCATGTCATGAAGTATGCGTTTGATTGTTAATACGTTGCTACACTCAATAATAGGGGCAACACCCGTGCAAAGAGCGCACTGTTTTAACGCTGACAAGGAGATTGCTATGGGCACAGACGAACGGAAAACTTTCGTCCTCGATACCAATATTCTACTCCATGAACCCCAATCTATTTTTTCGTTTCAGGAACACAATGTCATCATTCCGATGACCGTACTTGAAGAACTCGACAGGATTAAGGATAGTAAACGCGACGTATCGCGCGAGGCCAGAATCGCGATTCGTATGCTCGAAAGTGTATTTCTTGATGCCACTGCCGAAGAGATCGCCGCCGGCGTTCCGCTCAGTAAACACGGCGCACAGGCATCGGGTTGCATCGCAATTTTTGCTGATTATGGCCTCGATGAAACGGCCTTCGCCTTCCCACATAAAGAGGGCGATAGCCGTATCCTCAATGGGGTATTATACCTGCAAAAGCAGCGTGCCCCTCAACCGATTATTTTAGTCACTAAAGATATTAATATGCGCCTGCGTGCCAAAGGCGCGGGTGTGCTGCGGGTTGAGGATTACCGTACTGATCAGCTCATTGATGATGTTCGCTTTCTCACCAAGGGCTTTCGCCACCTTCCCGGTAATTTTTGGAATAAGGTTGAGGTCTGCCAAACCCAACATGAGGGGCGAGAAACCTACCACTCCGTTGACGCTTCGCTGATCCCGACAGCGCATATCAATGAATATCTGTTTGATGATACTGAAAACTTTGCTGGCCGCATCTGTGCTATTGGCGAAGATCGTGTCACGTTTCGCGATCTTGGCCGCGAGAAAATGATGCATCGTCAGGCTTGGGGTATCCACCCGAAAAATATGTATCAGGCCATGGCACTGCATGCCCTGCTCGATCCCTCCATTGATCTGGTGATCTTAACCGGCCCTGCCGGTAGCGGTAAAACCTTGCTGGCCATGGCCGCGGCACTTGAGCAGGTGATCGAGAAAAAGATGTTCGACAAGATTATCGTCACCCGCAATACGCCGGATATCGGCGAATCCATTGGCTATTTACCGGGCACTGAAGAGGAAAAAATGATGCCATGGTTAGCCGCCATTACCGATACTCTGGAGGTGCTGCATAAAAACGATCACAACACCGAAGCCTCCATCAAATATATTCAGGATAAAGCCAATATCCAGTTTAAATCGATTAACTTCATGCGCGGGCGCTCGATTCAAAATGCCTTTGTCCTGCTTGATGAGTGCCAGAATTTAAGTGCGTCACAGCTAAAAACCATTATTACCCGCTGCGGTGAAGGCACTAAAATTGTTTGCTCGGGCAATCTGGCACAAATCGATAGCGCCTATCTCACGCCCGTAACGTCGGGATTAACCTATATTGTTGAGCGTTTTAAAGATTTTGAGGGCAGTGTAAACCTGTATCTGAACGGCGTTGTACGCAGCCGTTTAGCCTCTTATGCTGAAGAACATCTGTAAAACTGCGGTAGGAGCAAAACAATCTCTGGTTTTGCTCCTCTTCCTGCTGTTTTATTCTGCCTTTGCACCGCCGATTGACGGTGCAAAGCGCACCTTGCACAATACTTTCCTGTAAAATCACACCACTTCCCAATACAATTTTTTCCCGTCAGTTTGTTCTGACCAACTACATTGAGATACTGATGGATGCTCTATTTGTACACATACAGCTCTATGCCACGCAGTATGCGCTGACCGCCGTTTTTCTCGCGGCACTGATTGAGTCAATTGCGGTTATCGGTCTGCTGATCCCAAGTTCGATCATTATGACATCGATTGGCCTGATGATCGGCCACGGTGAGGTAAACTTTTGGCTAGCATGGCTGCTGGCAGCACTTGGCTGCATGGTCGGTGATTGGGGTTCATTTCTGACGGGGCACTATTTTACTGTTCCCCTGCGTAAAGCTCGCCCCTTACAGCGCTATACTAGCCAGATAAACAAGATTGAACATGCTCTGCATCAGCACAGTCTGCTGACTATCTTCTGGGGGCGACATATCGGCCCAACACGTCCGATTGTACCGCTGGTTGCTGGCATGCTGAATCTGCCATTACAAAAGTTTGTGCTGCCCAATTTTCTGGCCTGCGCAACATGGCCACCCGTTTATCTATTACCCGGTTTGCTCGCCGGCGTAGCCTTAGGGATCCCTGATGGGCAAGATCTCGGCGCGTTCCGTGTCTGGCTGATCCTCTGTGCGATCAGCTGTACTCTGGCAGTCTGGTTGTGCTGGCGTTACTGGCGTGTAGACCGCCAGAAAACCGATATTTTCAGCCGCTGGTTAACCCCGAGTCGTTTACGGATAGCCGCCCCGACCTCACTGATCGTGGCGGTTATCAGCACGGTATTGTTGCTGCAACAACCGCTGATGCCGCTGTATGCTAAGCAAGTTTGGCTGATCATCAGACCATAAACCGTACGGTACGGTAAACGGTAA
>NZ_JBOFRH010000072.1:0-1317 GCF_051650925.1 Plesiomonas sp. | reverse complement strand
AATGAGTGTTAGCATCAACATGTGTGACAACGTCACTTATTTCTGGCAGGACAAAAGATCCGAGTAAGCTCCACCTAGTAAAACCACTAACACGGCAAACAACATTAGGTAAGCCAAGATTGCATTTGTGCTATTGCGCTGTATTCAGCTTATGCCCAAGCTACCCATTAAGTGAGAAGCGCTGTAGCAAACACTCAAACAGCGACACAAAGCTCGCGGCATGCACGTTTTTTCATCATCCGTTCTGCATCAGAATAACTTCATATAATGTAAATTATATGAAGTTATTGACGCTATATGGTAAAATCTGAAAAAGCTAGGCTAACTGTATTCGCGAAATACAATCGGTTTAAAACGGACAAAATATGGCCTTATCTCAGCATCAACATGCGTTGTCGCAACGGCAAAGTTTCAATGCATTACCCGCGCATCTGCGTAGCATGGCGACCGCCCATCAGCAATTCACGCGTTATGCGGAAGATTCCTATTCCGCCAATACATTGCGGATGGTGGATTTTGCCGAAAAGCATTGGGCGCATTGGTTAGCTAAGCAAACAGATTTGCCGACCGAATGTTGGCACGAACAGCAGCTGTTGTTGTATCCGATTTGGCCCGATATTTTGTGTCGTTACATTGATGAGTTATCGGAAAGCATGTCGCTTAACTCGGTACAGACTTACATCAATTTGTTGAATTTTAAGAATAAAAAACTGGGCTTTCCTTCTTTACTACAACATACCCACGTTCAATGGGCCATGCGGCGCGCCACGAACCGCGCACTGGATGCCGGAGAGCAAATTGGTCAGGCACAACCGTTTCGTTTACATGATCTAGAGTTATTGCTACAGATTTTTGCCGATACGGACGATCCAAAATTGATGCGCGATTTGCTGCTCGTGTGGATCGCATACGAAAGCTTGTTACGCGAGTCTGAACTGGTCAACATTCGCTGCAATGATTTGCTACCCGGTCGCCAATACAGCATTCGCGTAAGAAAAACGAAAACCACCAAAACGCTGGAAGATAACGAAGTCTTGCTGAGTGAACCCTGTTCACAGTGGCTACACCGCTATATGACGCATTTTGGCTTACCACTCTCGTCTTCTGGTTATTTGTTTCGGCGTTTGAAAAAAAATGGTGAGTTATTCCATAGCGAAGAGAACTGCAAAAAACTGTCAGGTCGCACCGTGGATGATATTTTTCGCTTCTTTTATTGGCAAATTGATCCTGATGCTAGAGCCGAATTACAAAATTCAATTCACACAGCAGATGCCTCTCGCTACCAAACGTGGACAGGCCATAGCGCCCGAGTCGGCG
>NZ_JBOFRH010000071.1:0-1021 GCF_051650925.1 Plesiomonas sp. | reverse complement strand
AAAACACAATCCAGAATATTGATTTACCGCACGTTCTGCCTTGTATCTGCCGGTTATTTAATCCGTTCGTTGGGCAATAATTCCAGATGGCCTTCGGCATCGAAATACCAACCCTTGATAATTCCATGTGATGACATGTCCTGAAATCCGGCTAATACCTCTTTAGCTTCGACAAGGGCTTCGGCATCGCTGTAGCCATGCATGCGTTTGAGATATTTGGCAATGTCGGTGAGGCCTGCAGACTCAGTGATATTGCTCATGGTGTTTACCTCCAAGACGGTGATGGAGTAAATCGAGGGCGTTATTGTGAGTTAGTATGATCGCAATCAATCAGATTGCCAGTCAGCGCACAAGAATATCTCTTTTAATACAGTCTGTTAGGTTATAAAAAACAATGCCGACCTGAAGGCCGGCATTGTTTTAACGTAAATTGTTTTAGCGCAAAATGCGTGAGTGACGCTTATTCTTTTTCCAGATACAGCGTTTGACTTGGGAATGCCATATCTGCGCCGCGGGCGTGCACGATATCAATGATATCTAAGTACACATCTTGCTGAACTTTCAGCCACTCTGCCCACACCGTGGTTTTGGTGAAGCAATACACCATGATGTTGATGGAGGAATCCGCGAACTCGTTCATGTACACCAGCAGTGTCTGGGTGGTATCGATATCCGGGTTGTTCTGCAGCATAGTGCGGATGTCATCGACAATCACGCGAACCAACTTGGCGTCTTCATAGCGCAGGCCAATCTCGGTTTTGATGCGGCGGTTAGTCATCCGCCCCGGGTTTTCCACGCTGATAGACGAAAATACCGAATTTGGCACATACAGCGGACGGTGGTCGAAGGTATTAATTTTAGTCAGACGCCAACCAATCTCGGCTACGGTGCCTTCAATATTGCGGTCTGGTGAGCGGATCCAATCCCCTACATTAAATGGGCGATCGAAGTACAGCATGATGCCAGAGAAAAAATTGCTGATGATGTCTTTACCGGCCAAACCGATGGCGATACCGCCGAC
>NZ_JBOFRH010000070.1:0-1228 GCF_051650925.1 Plesiomonas sp. | reverse complement strand
TCTGATTAACTTTTTAAAGAGCAATGTCGCTTCACGCCCGATTTGCTTTCGCGTTTCGTTCCGTGCCGACAGGGAGCGCATTATAGGGAGGCGCCGAAAAGACGCAAGGGCTAAATCGCAAATTTAATTCAAGCGCGCACTTTTTAACCTGCAACGACGAAATCTACCCTATTTTAGGCGGTAACCACCGTGGCCAAGCTCATTTTTCATACTTAAGAGACTATGTGTACCTCATTTACAGACGTTCTTGTTTCTTTGTTCTTTCCTCATAGCTATTACCACTTAGATATTCCCAATTTCATGAAACAGCAGAACCGGCTGACGTTTCACCAACGCTCGCCATGCAACAACGTTGGCATTCACTAACTCGGAACGCATTAAAATGCATAAAAAACGTCCGCTTATTATATTTCACGCACAGGTGGTGAGTTTTTAAACATTTTACTTTACTTGCCATTAACAGATTGTCATAACCATAGAGAGGTAGACCAATAGCGGCTAGCAACGCACCGATATCTGTCTTCTTTTTTATAGGTACACCCAATTTTATGCAAACCGACGCTTTCGTAGCATGACAAGCTCGTAACGTGAAAAGTACTGTGATTTTTGACGCACATCTTTTGCTGTGCCGTTAAATGGCGTTATCGCAACCTGATGATGAGGCTGACCCATGACGCAACCGGATGATAATGCTGCCACCGTATCCCAACAACGCGTGTTAATCACCGGCGTAACCTCAGGCTTGGGTGAGCAACTGGCGCACGATTATTTGGCGCGTCACTGGCACGTCAGCGGTATTGGACGTAATCCAGAAAAAATTACTCAACTTACCGCAGCCGGTATCGAGGTTTTTAGTGGCGACCTCACCGATGAACAGACCTATCAGCAACTGCCTGCTAGCCAGCAATGGGATGTGGTGATCCTCAATGCCGGCACCTGCGAATACATCGACGATCCGTTGCACTTTGATGCGGCCCTGTTTCACCGCGTTATTGAGACCAACGTGCAAAGCCTCGGCTACAGTTTGCACTGTCTCCTGCCACATCTTGCGCCTCGGGCTAAATTGGTTTTTGTCAGCTCGTCTGTCACTTGGTTACCGTTACCGCGCGCCGAAGCCTATGGCGCGTCAAAAGCTGCCGTGGATTATCTGGCCAAATCGCTACGCTTGGATCTGCGCCCACACGGCATTGATGTGTTACTGGTCAAACCCGGTTTTATCAAAACTCCG
>NZ_JBOFRH010000069.1:0-1633 GCF_051650925.1 Plesiomonas sp. | reverse complement strand
ATTTATTAATTAAATGAAGTTTTATATCGAATCTCAGCGAATGCTTGTACGCTCAAATTGAATTTCAGCGTACAGCTGTTTTTCACGGTGTACGCTGAAATTGATTGATTTTAAAGCGGTTTTTAAGCGCGATGATGCTCATCACATGTCGATTCATAGAATCGCTGAGGTATTTTAGTTCGCTCAATAAGCTATCGATAGATCAAAATGAATGGGAATATTTTGCTGCCGCTGTGCGCCATTACGATGAGTTGATAGTAATGTTAAGCAGGAGTAGCAGGTACAAAAAAGCCGGTCATGATGACCGGCTTTTTAGCATTCAGAAAACATCCCCGAGAATGGAGGGATGTATCTGATACGCGATATTAGAAGGTGTAGTTCAGACCCACGCTGTACAGGTACGCATCACCCTTAGATTCAAATTGGGAAGATACTGGTCCAAAATCTTCTTTAAAGTTAGCCCCACGGCCATTCAGATACGCAAAGCCAGCATCAACGCTCAGGTTCTTATCGAACGCATAAGTGGTACCCAAGGTATACCATACACGATCTTGATCCGGGATAGAGATTGATGGGTGCTTGCTTGACGCTTTCTGGTCATAGGCGAAACCCGCACGGAAAGTCCACTCTGGGCTGTAGTAGTAAGTACCACCCAGTGCATAACGGTAAGCGGTTTCAAAGTTTTCGTCTTTCTGCAAGCATACGCTATCTTTACACTGGCTGCTGGTTGCTTTTAACTCTTTGAACGAATCCCAGCCGGTACGCATGATACCGTAGCTCAGAGCAAACTGTTGATTCAGACGGCTGTAGCCCGAAATTTCCCAGATATCAGGCAAATCCACTTTCAGATTGGCAGGAACGGTTTGGCTTGTTACACCACGGAAATCACCATCAAAGTCTAATTTGACTTTAGAACGATAGGTCAGTGCTAGACGGTTAGCTTCGTTGATTTCCCACATCGCTCCGATGTTCCAGCCAAACGCCCAAGTGTCACCCTTCAAGTAGGCAATTTCAGTTGATGCTGGAGCTTTATACAGAGGGTTTTTCTGAGGGCCATTAGCGCCAGGTAATGCAGGGACCTGAGTCAAAACACCGGCGTGACGAACCAATTCTGCATCCGCATATACCGCGTTTAAACCTAAACCTAAACTGAACTGTTGATTAACACGATAGGCCGCACTTAAGTTAGCGTTAACGGTCATCAGATCGGTTTTACCGCCTAAGAAGCCGGCACTGAAATCCGTTGGGAAGTCAGTAGCTAAGCCGTAGTTCGAGAACAGTGCACCACCCAGAGCCCATTGTTCATTTATTGGATAAATAACCGCGCCAAACGGCACGACCGCTGATGGTGCGATATCACTGGCATTGGCTGGAATTTTTAGTGGGCCGCCAGTAGTGCCGTTAACGTCTACTGCTGGATCGATATAGGTTAAACCACCAGAGATAGACGGCGCATCGAACATCATCATGGCGGCTGGGTTGCGGATCACGACGGCGGCGTTGTCGGCCACGGCACCTTCACCGGCGAAAGCACGACCCAGACCGGAAGCGGAGTGCTCACCAATCTGATAGCCGGCGGCGCTGGCATTGGCGGATAATAAGGCCACTGCGGTAGCCAGAGCTGATTTGGTTA
>NZ_JBOFRH010000068.1:0-1643 GCF_051650925.1 Plesiomonas sp. | reverse complement strand
TCTGAAGCTAAAAGAGATCTCTTACATTCACGCGGAAGCTTATGCTGCGGGTGAGTTGAAGCATGGGCCGTTAGCGTTAATTGATGCTGATATGCCAGTGGTAGTGATTGCACCGAACAACGAGCTGTTGGAAAAATTAAAATCCAACATTGAAGAGGTTCGTGCTCGCGGTGGCTTGCTGTATGTCTTTGCTGATAAAGATGCCGGTTTCACCGATAGTGAAGGTATGCGAATCATTTCATTACCGCATGTGGAAGAGGTGATAGCGCCAATCTTCTATACCGTGCCGCTACAGTTGCTTTCCTACCATGTTGCGCTGATTAAAGGGACTGACGTCGATCAGCCTCGAAATTTGGCGAAGTCTGTGACCGTAGAGTAACCATTCCACAAGCCCCGTACGCGGGGCTTTTTCTTTCGCGTTCAGATACAAATATTTCACCTGTCACAAAACTGTCATATTCCATACATTTTAGTGTCATCAAACTGCCTTATTTTCCCTCCTGCACCATACTTAAACTTGCTTGTTCACACAGTAGCTGATGAATAACACTCCCTGTGGAGGGAATATGAAGCCGATGCGTTCCTTGGTTGTAACTAAAAAGATGGTTACCAATAAGACTGTTGCTGCCATTGTTGCTGCAACCTGCTCTCTGACTACGATGTCTGCATTTGCCGCTACCAGCTTGACCGGTGCCGGTGCCACCTTCCCTGCACCTGTTTATGCCAAGTGGGCTGATACCTACCAGAAAGAAACTGGTAATAAAGTTAACTATCAAGGTATTGGTTCTTCCGGCGGTGTTAAGCAAATCATTGCTAAAACCGTTGATTTTGGTGCTTCCGATGCACCCCTGACCGATGACAAATTAGCCGCAGATGGCCTATTCCAATTCCCTACCGTGATCGGTGGTGTAGTTCTGGCAGTGAATATTCCTGGTTTGAAATCAGGTGAACTGACTCTGGATGGTAAGACGCTGGGCGATATCTATCTGGGTAACATCAAAAAGTGGAATGACCCAGCTATCACGAAATTAAATCCGGGGCTGAAACTGCCTGATACCAATATTGCCGTCGTTCGCCGTGCAGATGGTTCAGGTACTTCTTACGTATTCACCAACTATCTGGCAAAAGTAAATCCAGATTGGAAATCTAAAGTTGGCGCGGGTTCTACGGTTAACTGGCCAACAGGGTTAGGCGGTAAGGGTAACGATGGCGTGGCCGCGTTCATTCAGCGTCTGCCTGGTTCTATTGGTTATGTGGAATATGCCTACGTTAAGCAAAGCAAACTGGCTTACACCAAGTTGATCTCGGCTGATGGCGACGCAGTACTGCCAACTGAAGAGAGTTTTAGCAATGCGGCTAAAGGTGCTGACTGGAGTAAATCCTTTGCTCAAGACCTAACCAACCAGAAAGGTGCTAATGCATGGCCGATCAGCTCAACGACGTTCATTCTGGTGCACAAAGAGCAACAGAAGCCAGAGCAGGGCGAAGCAGTACTGAAGTTCTTTGATTGGGCATACAAAAACGGTGGCAAAGAAGCCAGCGCTCTCGACTACGCTCCGCTGCCTAGCTCCGTTGTTGAGCAGATCCGTGCTGCTTGGAAAACCAATGTAAAAGACAGTTCTGGTAAAGCATTGTACTAATGT
>NZ_JBOFRH010000067.1:0-2682 GCF_051650925.1 Plesiomonas sp. | reverse complement strand
GTCAGATCAATACCGCTCATGCCCTGCGCCGTTTCCAGCGTGCCAGAAGTCAGAATAATCGCCGCAGTTGCCGTACAGATAACGATAGTATCCATAAAGACACCCAGCATCTGTACATAGCCTTGTGAGGCCGGATGTGGTGGGTATGGCGATGCCGCAGCCGCCGCATTAGGTGCAGAACCCATACCCGCTTCGTTCGAGAACAGGCCACGTTTTACGCCGTTAATCATGGCCTGACTGATGGTATAAGCTAATGCACCCGCCGCCGCTTCTTCCCAGCCAAACGCACTGCGGATAATCAGCATGATAACATCCGGCAGTTTCTCAATATTAATCCCGACCACATACAGTGCCAGCAGCAGGTAAACCAGCGCCATCACCGGTACAACCAACTCAGCGACTCGGGCGATAGTGCGAATACCACCAAAAATGATAATGGCGGTGAGCACTACTAATCCAGCACCCACAGCAATTTGCGGAATACCAAATGCCACGTGCATAGCTTGTGCAATCGAGTTTGACTGTACGGCATTAAATACCAAACCAAAGGCAATGATTAAAAAGACCGAGAACAGCATACCCATACGGCGCATGCCTAGGCCTTTTTCCATGTAATAAGCTGGGCCTCCGCGGTAGTTCCCTTGCTCATCTTTGGTTTTATACAGCTGTGCCAGTGTGCTTTCGACAAAAGCCGTTGCCATACCAATAAAGGCCACCAGCCACATCCAGAAAATTGCACCCGGCCCACCAAGGGTTAGTGCAACGGCAACACCGGCCAGATTACCGGTACCAACGCGGGCAGCCAAACTGGTACACAACGCTTGAAAAGAGGAGATCCCTGAGGAGTCAGAGCGGCGGCTTCGGCGTAAAATGGAGAACATGTGGCCAAAATGACGCACCTGTAAAAAACCTAACCGTAAGGTAAAGTAGATACCCGCGCCCAATAGAAAATAGATCAGCACCGATCCCCATAAGAGATCGTTAATAAACGAGATTAAGGCATTCACAGCAAATCCTCAGCAAAGAAAAAAGTTAACTATTAATTAAAAATTATGAATATTATTATGTATGCTCTGATAAGAGCTTATGCCGTACTGCTCTGGCTATCGGCGAAAGCTAAGCGTACGATATTATTTTGCCGTTGAACGTAAACAGGGTAACGGTGTACCGATAAAAAGGTCAATTTGCAATTTAGAACCAAACGTTTGCGCAAAATAAACATACCATACACTGCAAATTGTTACAAAGATCACACCCAATAGACCACCAAGTAAAAAAGCTTGCCCTTACCCAAGATCTGCCTGCGTGCTATTATCAGATGCCAACAAGGAAGGGTCTGCACTCAACGTAAACACCGAATTTCATATTTCCATACTAAAACACTGCGTTATATTTTTATTCCGTTGCTGATTAAGTTATACGGTGATTGATTATGTAATGGGTGTATGGATAACCCTAAATTCATCGGTGTAGGTTTGGTGTGATGAGCGGCAGACGTGTTCTGAAATGGCCCGGAGATCGACACTTCCGGTATATTTAAACACACTAACGTCGAGAAAATACCCATGGCTGATAAACTCTCTGCTCTACGCAAACTCACTACAGTTGTCGCTGATACTGGCGATATCGAAGCCATCAAGCGCTACCAACCGGAAGACGCGACAACCAATCCATCATTAATTCTCAATGCTGCGCAAATTCCTGATTATGCGCCCTTGATTGATGATGCTATTGCTTATGCTAAAGCACAGAGCAGTGACCACACCCAGCAGATTGTCGATGCCGCTGATAAGCTGGCCGTCAATATTGGTTTGGAAATTCTAAAAACAGTGCCGGGCCGTATTTCCACCGAAGTGGATGCTCGCCTCTCTTACGATACCGAAGCCAGCTTGATTAAAGCCCGTAAACTGATGCGCTTATATAATGAAGCGGGTATCAGCAATGATCGTATCTTGATCAAGTTAGCCTCTACATGGCAGGGAATTAAAGCTGCAGAGGTGCTGGAAAAAGAGGGGATCAACTGTAATCTGACACTGCTGTTCTCTTTCGCACAAGCGCGTGCCTGTGCAGAAGCTGGAGCATTTCTGATCTCTCCATTTGTTGGTCGGATCATGGATTGGTACAAAGCCAATACCGAAACCAAAACCTTTGCACCACACGATGATCCGGGCGTGATCTCAGTAACCAATATTTATAACTACTACAAACAGCATGGTTATAATACGGTGGTCATGGGCGCAAGTTTCCGCAATATCGGTGAAATCACTGAACTGGCTGGCTGTGACCGTCTGACCATTGGCCCGAACCTGTTGCAAGAGCTGGCAGAGGCTGAAGGCGAGCTACCATGTAAGCTGGCTTATCAAGGTGAGATTTTACCGCGCCCTACAGCAATGACTGAATCAGAGTTTTACTGGCAGCATAACCAAGACCCAATGGCCGTGGAAAAACTGGCTGACGGTATCCGTAAATTTGCCGTCGATCAGGGTAAACTGGAAACCATGATTAGCGCGCGTCTGTAATCTTCCGATACAACGCAAAAACGACTGAACAACAGTGCAAAAAGGTGCGTATTACGCGCCTTTTTTATTGCCGAAAAGGGCACTGATCACACCCTCGAAAATATTTCACCTCTGCTCAACAAAACCGTCATTAACTTATTCTATTTTTAATATTGCTGTGCTA
>NZ_JBOFRH010000066.1:0-2549 GCF_051650925.1 Plesiomonas sp. | reverse complement strand
GTGCAATCCAGATACTCATGTCCGATCCGCTGCTAAAAGCCACCGCCTCTGATCCTGCCGCAGCCAAGCCAGCCAGCGTAAACAGTACTTTCTGTCGCCATCCGGTTTTACGCTCTGCCGGTAGTGCAGCAGCCTGCGCATCTGTTAGCGGGCGCGCTTCCATCCCCACGCCGCTGATAGCTTTGATCACGGGGCTGATATCATCAAGATCATGCTCCATCACCATCACGCGTTCAATATAGTTGAACTCCAGCGCCGTTATACCTTCAATTTTTGCCAGCACTTTCTGGATCAGGGTCGATTCTGTCGGGCAGTCCATCGCCATAATCTGAAATTTAGTCTGGTATTTACCCGAGTTCCCACCGGCAGTACGCACAATCTGCTGCGCTTGTATACTCGCCGAATGTCCACAACAGGCATGTTCAGGATGCGCATGTTCGTGTTCGTGTTCGTGTTCGTGTTCGTGTTCGTGTTCGTGTTCGTGTTCGTGTTCGTGTTCAGCCGAGTCTAGAGGCCGAATACCAGAAAGTGCCAGTTCCGCAGAATGTTTTGATTCTGTTTTTTTATTCAGCAGACAGCTCTGTGTGCTCTTTTTATCTTGGCAGCATGAGGTCATCGTCTTATTCCTCCATAAATATCCTGTTATAATTTCACACCCTGTAGTTACTATAGGGTCAAGCGTTTTTTGGAGGATAAAGATGAAAATAGGTGAACTTGCCCGTAGCGCGGGTGCTGAGGTAGAAACACTGCGTTTTTATGAGCGTGAAGGGCTGCTCTCTGAGCCGTTGCGCAATGCCTCGGGTTACCGTATTTATCAGGCCCAGCATTTGTCTGAGCTGAATTTTATTCTGCACTGCCGCTCGCTGAATATGTCACTGGCCGAAATCCGCCAACTGGCGCATTACCGCAATAATCCCGCGCTGGGGTGTGTACAAACCAATGAGATGATCGACCGTCATATTGATAATGTGCATCAACAAATCGAAAACTTAAAACGGCTGGAACAGCAATTGATTATGCTGCGTGAACGCTGCCCTGACGGCCATCACAACAGCGATAATTGCGGGATATTAAAAAGTCTGGTTGCTGCTGCAGAGGGTGAGCCTTGTGCTTGCCACCCTGATGACCATACAAATAACAATGGTACGAATGACCCAGTCACCCAGATTAAGTGACAGCGTAACAAAAGTGGGTATTTAAAAATGCCAATGGCTGATACAAGGTGCTGTTGTCATATGCAGGTACGAGATGTATGTGCAATATGCAAATGAATACAATGCATTGATGTATCAGCCATTTTAGGCTTATTTTAGATGAGCAAAACGGCGAGCAATAAACTGATCAATCTGCTCACGGCCAGTGGCCGGATTCATGAATACGGCTTTCTCACCCGGAATGTAGGCGTAACGCCCTTTTGCGTTATAGGTTGAGCGCGCAATAAACTCGACCCAGTTGGTATACAGACCAAACTTTCCGCCATCGGTAAATTGCTCACGGTGCCAGTGTGCATTACGCTGCATACGCGCCATGCTGTCTGCATCTGTCATGCACTGCTGTTCAAACGCAAACTCGGCATCGGGATCACTCACCCATTGCGGGTTGTAGACTTTAAAGCCAACACTTGGCCCCTGATTTTCCGGCACCATCAGCTTCACGTGGCCAACATCTTGCAAACGCTGACGGAAGTAGTTCGCATTTTGCAAACAGTGCGCCAAAATGATCTGGTATCCCTCAATGCCCATGTGTTGCAGCGCAGAGAATGCGCCAAACATCCCCGCCGCACCGCGCGAACACTCAATGGTTGACTGTAAATGTGTCTGCCCCTGCAAATCATGCTCAAAGTACGAGAAGTTTTCTGGGTCATTTTCCAGCGCATGCATATCATCTTTATTGCGGATCATCACCAGACTTGAGGTATAGGGTACGTATCCCCATTTTTGGAAATCCACCGTAAACGAATCGGCATACTGTACTTCACGAAAGCGTTCAACATTGTGCTGAATACCAGCCAGCGTTGCAGCATTGATCTCTAGCGGGTTTGCTGCAAAATCATAGTTAAGGAAAAACAGCATTGACCAGCCTACCGCTGCATCAGCATGAATGTGCGGTTTTACGGTAATATCGTACTCTTCACATAAGCGGTTACGCAGATCGTACACTGGCTTTATACGGTCAACACCGAACGTATCGGTAGTGCCCAATGTCAGCATAATCGCCGGTATTTTACAGTGCACATCAAAGCAGGCGCGCATTTGGCGCTCAAGATCGATCAGATCGATATCATTGCTTTGCGTGACTTTAATCCGAATCGTTTTATTGCGAATATCCACCCCAAGCAGTGACAAATTCGTCATGTTGGAGTAGTGCCCGCCCTGCGAATTGATAATGCGGTAATCTTGATCAACACCCATACCGTGGGTACGTGCTTCAGGCAGTGATTTACGAATGCCCAGCAGATAGCCATACAGATTACAGAATGTTCCCCCCTGCGTGAAAACACCCGTTGCCTGTTCCGGATCATAACCCGCCAGTGTTGCCATCTGCCGAAT
>NZ_JBOFRH010000065.1:0-5086 GCF_051650925.1 Plesiomonas sp. | reverse complement strand
TTGAAGTACATGATCAAGAGCAATGGCTTTATCGGTGGTCTGCAATACACTACCGCTAATGAGCAAGAGATGATCAATGGCAAAGACCAAAGTGGCGACGGTTATGCTGTTGCATTTGGTTATGAGTCAGAAGACATGGGCTTTGGTAGCTTTGGTGGTGCAATCTCTTACACCAATGCAAAGAAAACTGATGACCAAGCTCGTTTCTCATCATTCGGTGGTAACGGTGATGCAGAAATTACTGCTGCTGGCCTGAAATATAAGTACGGCAACGTGTATGCAGCAATGACCTACTCTGAAGGCCGTAACAACTTCAAGGGTCAAAATCTTAACGACCAAACTGGCTACTTCCATAAAATGCGCGGTTATGAAGCTGTTATCCAGTATCAAGCGCAGATTGAGCCATCAATCGCTTATGTTCGTACTGATGTAAAAGATAGCGCGTTGAACATTAACGATGCTTACAACGAATACGTTGATATCGGTGCAACTTACCACATGAACGACAACTTCCGCGTTTATGCTGATTACAAAATCAACTTGCTGGATGAGAATCAGTTCACTAAAGCTAACGGCTTGAACACTGATGACATCTTCGCAGTCGGTTTGCGTTACGATTTCTAATTTAATCCACTGTTACGCTTTTCTTTGCGTGAAACCAACCAGATTTCTGGTTGGTTTTTTTATGCACATAAATCACCCATGAAGGGTGTTTTTGTTTAAAAACAGACCAGTTGAACAAAAATTTCAGAAATAGAGTTGACAGTTTTTCCTATATCCATTAAATTTAGCCCCGCTTCAGAGGTGATGTCATTCACCTTCGCTCAAACAATTCATTCCTGCGGAGGGGTGGCCGAGCGGTTGAAGGCACCGGTCTTGAAAACCGGCGACGCGAAAGCGTTCGTGAGTTCGAATCTCACCTCCTCCGCCATCTTCGCTTTATCTTATCGCTTACTTATAAAACCCCAGAATATTCTTAAAAAACACCATTCTTCGCTATTTATCCCGTTAACTATTCTAAATTGCAGTTAAACCAAGTAACATGCCAATTTATTCTGCATAATGTCGCAGAGTCACCTCACCGTTATTGGAGATGGTCGATTGATTAGCGTTTTTCTGGTGGATGATCATGAATTGGTGCGCGCGGGTATCCGTCGTATTCTTGAAGATGTGAAAGGCATCAAAGTCGTCGGAGAGGCACATTGCGGGGAAGATGCAGTTAAGTGGTGTCGTACAAACAACGCCGATGTTGTGTTGATGGACATGAATATGCCCGGCATTGGTGGCCTAGAGGCTACCCGCAAAATGCTGCGCTACAACCCTGATGTCAAAATTATTGTGCTGACAGTTCATACCGAAAACCCTCTGCCGACAAAAGTGATGCAAGCAGGGGCGGCTGGGTATTTAAGTAAAGGCACAGCACCGCAAGAGATGCTCAACGCTATTCGTACTGTGTGCTCAGGTCAGCGCTATATTGCACTTGATATTGCCCAGCAGATGGCGTTAAGTCAGGTAATGCCTGATTCAGACAACCCTTTCAGCACTTTATCTGAGCGTGAACTACAGATAATGATGATGATCACCAAAGGGCAGAAAGTGACTGAAATTTCAGAGCAGCTTAACCTGAGCCCAAAAACGGTGAATAGCTACCGTTATCGGATGTTCAGTAAACTGAATATTAACGGCGATGTAGAGCTGACTCATCTTGCACTCCGGCATGGCATGTTAAAATCTGAAAAGTTGTAATCTGTGTTTGATGCCAAACCGTTTCTAAAAACTGTGGTAAATCAGCCCGGTGTCTACCGTATGTACGATGATGCGGGCACTGTGGTGTATGTTGGGAAGGCGAAAGATCTCAAAAAACGCCTTTCCAGCTATTTTCGTGCCAATTTACCCAATAAAAAAACAGAAGCGCTGGTTGGGGTCATCCACAGTATTGATGTTACCGTTACCCATACAGAAACCGAAGCGTTACTGCTTGAACACAACTACATTCAGCTTTACCAGCCGCGCTATAACGTGCTGCTGCGCGATGATAAATCCTACCCCTATATTCTGCTTAGTGCGCATAAACACCCTAGAATCAGTGCCTACCGTGGTGCTAAGCATGCCAAAGGCGAGTATTTTGGCCCGTTTCCCAGCTCCTCTTCCGTACGCGAAACACTGATTTTAATGCAGCGGATTTTCCCGTTACGTCAGTGTGAAGAGAGTGTTTACAGCAACCGTTCCCGCCCCTGTTTACAATACCAAATTGGCCGTTGCCTTGGCCCTTGTGTAAAAGGCTTAGTCAGTGATAAAGATTATCAGGCATGTGTGGACGATGCTCGGCTGTTCTTACAGGGGAAAGATCAGCAGGTGATCAACGGATTAGTTGAACGCATGGAAACGGCCAGCCATGATTTACGTTTTGAAGATGCCGCCCGGTTGCGTGATCAGATTTTGGCCGTACGTAAAGTCACTGAAAAACAGTTTGTATCGGGCGACAGTAATGATCTCGATGTGATCAGTGTCGCTTATGATAACGGTATGGCCTGCGTGTATGTGCTTTTTTTACGGCAGGGAAAGGTACTGGGCAGCCGCAGTTATTTTCCTAAAGTGCCTGCTAATACTCTGCTAGATGAAGTGGTTGAAACCTTTATTGGTCAGTTTTATCTGCAAGCCAACGAATCACGAACACTTCCTTCAGAAATTTTACTTGATTTTCATTTGACGACCCGTGATCTGCTGGCTGATTCTATTTCAACGCATGCTGGCCGGAAAGTCACCATACAAGATAATCCGCGCGCAGAACGGGCTCGTTACCTCAAGTTGGCAAGAACCAATGCCCATACGGCTCTGGTTTCTAAGTTGGCACAACAGAGCACGATACATCACCGCTTAAAGGCATTGGCAGCGTTTTTACAGATCCCCGAGATTCATCGTATGGAGTGTTTTGATATTAGCCATACGATGGGAGAGCAGACCGTTGCTTCATGCGTGGTATTTGATCGTAACGGCCCGCTGAAATCTGATTACCGGCGTTATAACATCACTGGCATTACGCCGGGTGATGATTATGCGGCGATGGAGCAGGTGCTACGTCGCCGATACGATAAATCGCTGCCGCCCGAAAAAGTACCCGATATTATTTTTATTGACGGGGGAAAAGGGCAACTGGGTAAAGCCATTCAGATTTTTGCGCATCTGGCCGTTGATTGGGATAAAACGCACCCACTATTGATTGGTGTTGCTAAAGGCGCTGATCGTAAAGCAGGTTTAGAGACACTGATCTTAGCCAAAAGTGGTCAGAGTGTGTCATTATCACCCGATTCACCTGCGTTGCATGTGATCCAGCATATTCGTGATGAATCACACAACCATGCGATTACTGGGCATCGAAAAAAACGCGCTAAAGTAAAGAGCAGCAGTGCACTAGAGGAGATTGAAGGCGTTGGGCCAAAACGCCGCCAGCAGTTATTAAAGTTTATGGGGGGGCTTCAGGCACTCAAGAATGCAAGCATAGATGATATTGCCCGCGTTCCAGGTATTTCAGCAAATTTAGCAGAAAAAATCTTTCTGGCGTTGAAACACTGAGCAGCTTGTAGCACCATAGGCGTTAGCCACTTATCTCACTAAAAAAGCTACCTAATTATGCAGTTTAATATACCAACCTGGCTGACACTGTTTCGTGTAATTCTTATTCCTTTCTTTGTGATCGCCTTTTATTTGCCATTTCAATGGGCACCTGCCGTCTGTGCACTGATTTTTGTGATTGCAGCGATTACAGATTGGTTTGATGGCTTTCTGGCTCGCCAGTTAAAGCAGACCACCCGATTTGGTGCTTTTCTTGATCCTGTCGCAGATAAGGTGATGGTTGCTGTTGCGCTGGCATTGGTTGTGCAGCAATACCATTCGATTTGGGTAACGTTACCTGCAGCTACCATGATTGCACGTGAGATTATTATCAGTGCGCTTCGTGAATGGATGGCAGAGTTAGGTAAACGCAGTAGTGTTGCGGTGTCATGGTGGGGTAAGTTTAAGACAATGGCTCAGATGTTTGCGCTATTGGCACTGTTATGGCGGCCAACCGAGTGGGTGGTGATTGTGGGCATGGTCGCGTTATATATTGCAGCAGTACTGACATTTTGGTCTATGTTCCAATATCTTAGGGCTGCATGGTCTGATTTGATGTCTTAATCATCAATTGGATCAAAAAATAACCGAACGAGTTGAAAATTAAGAAAATAGTGTTGACTCATTACCACGAATCAGTAGAATGCATCGCATCAGGTAGCGGCGCTGACATCAACAAGAAATGTTGTTGCTAACAACAAAAGTTGAAGTTAACAAAGTGAACTGAAGAGGGCGGGAATAGCTCAGTTGGTAGAGCACGACCTTGCCAAGGTCGGGGTCGCGAGTTCGAGTCTCGTTTCCCGCTCCAAAGATTTAAAATTATCATGTGTAAGTATAACAATACTCAATATGTGATAAGGCAACTTTCGGCGCGTTAACAAAGCGGTTATGTAGCGGATTGCAAATCCGCCTAGTCCGGTTCGACTCCGGAACGCGCCTCCAGAACCTGTAAGGGTAGCTATCACAAGGCCCGGATGGTGGAATCGGTAGACACAAGGGATTTAAAATCCCTCGGCTTATGGCTGTGCGGGTTCAAGTCCCGCTCCGGGTACCATCTTGTGAAGCAGAGTAATTTCAATAAGTTACTCAACAAATCAACCACCTATACGGTGGTTTTTTTGTGTCTGAAATTTACCGCCCTGTGCATATCCTGTGCTCACGGGGAGCAAAGCACTGCAACTTCCTGCCTTTTAATGCCGTTTAACCTTTCACGGTGACAACATTCTCATGGTCTTTTTTTACCGGTACCTCCGGTACACTTCTGGTCTTTCTTTAGCGTTTGGACAATTTTATGAAAGAAGAGGGGCTAACAGGAACCTAATACATCACTCCACTGTATTTGTGGCCCTTGCCGGTTGCACGGCTTCACATCCGTAAATAACTGCCTTTTATTCACATATTATTCTTATGATACCAATAAGATATATGAGGATAATGATGCAGAAATCCTTTCGCTTTACGAATACAGCGATTA
>NZ_JBOFRH010000064.1:0-1420 GCF_051650925.1 Plesiomonas sp. | reverse complement strand
ATTGTAATCAGTATGTTCACCAATGATATTCACTCGCCCTGGTGCTTGAATACCATGGGTTGGTGCATAACCAAACACTTGCTCAAATGCTGTTTTTACACGTTCAATTAATTCAGACATATCCTCTCTCTCATCAACATCACTCTATAAACACGGCCAAAATAGCCCGTCATGCATATGCGTGATCCGGTACCTCACGGCATCAGGGTATTGGTTGCGAGTATCACTATGGTTGTTCTTTATAGTGAATATCACTGACATCACGCAGCCGCTGGGCTGCCTGCTCAGGAGTCAGATCACGCTGCGTTTCAGCCAGCATTTCGTAGCCAACCATAAATTTACGCACAGTCGCACTGCGCAATAGTGGCGGATAGAACAGTGCATGAAGTTGCCAGTGGTTTATCGGTCTGTCATCGGTGAAGAAAGGGGCATAATGCCAACCCATTGAGTACGGGAAGCTGCAATGAAACAGATTATCGTACCGACTGGTCAGTTTTTTAATGGCCAAAGCCAGATCATCACGCTGTGCGTTGCTCAGTTCACTCATACGGTAAATAGCCGTTTTGGGCAGCAGCAGCGTTTCAAACGGCCAAGCCGCCCAGTAGGGCACAACCGCAATCCAGTACTCGGTTTCAACTACCAATCGTGATCGGTCTTTTAACTCGGCAGCAGCATAATCCACCAGCAAATTACGTCCATGCGTTTGGTAATAGGCCTGTAACTGCTGATCTTTACGTGCAATCTCATTGGGTAAAAAGCTATTGGCCCAAACCTGACCGTGCGGATGAGGTTGTGAGCAGCCCATGGTCTCGCCTTTGTTTTCAAAAGCCTGTACCCAAAGATAGGTTTTACCTAGCTCTTTAATCTGGGAATCCCACGTATCAATAACACCACGGATTTTTTCAACAGGAAGTTCGGGCAGGGTTTTACTGTGATCGGGTGAAAAGCAGATCACTCGGCTTAACCCGCGTACGCCCTCTGCTTGAAACAGTGGATCATCTGATGCAGGCACGGCGGGTGAGTCAACTTTCAGCGCCGCAAAATCATTATCAAACACATATGTGCCCTGATAATCAGGGTTCAGATCACCAGAGATACGACGATTAGTCGGGCAAAGAAAACAGTGTTGATCATAGTTAGGCTGTATATCGGTTGTAGGGGTTTCATCTTGCCCGCTCCAAGGGCGTTTAGCACGGTGCGGTGAAACTAATACCCATTGTCCGGTCAGTGGGTTATAACGGCGATGCGGGTGATCACTAGGGTTAAATTGTATGTTCGACATTAGAAATACTCGTTTAATCAACAAAAATGTGCTGGCCTTGCGAGGTGTTCGACTGCCTAAGTCCGGTATCGGTGACCTTAATTGAGTCCGCAGTTTCGCGTGACATGTTCATTCACAGTGCCAATATCACCATAAGCC
>NZ_JBOFRH010000063.1:0-1382 GCF_051650925.1 Plesiomonas sp. | reverse complement strand
CGAAGGCTATGCGGATCTGGAGGAGTTGAAATTAATCCGTGAAGCAGTCGGCATTACCGAGTATCTCTTACCGCCACTGCCCAACACCCTTTATACCCGTGACACCACCTGCTGGATTTATGGCGGGGTAACACTTAATCCGCTTTATTGGCCGGCCCGCCACGAAGAAACCGTATTGACCACAGCGATTTATAAATTCCATCCCGACTTTGCGAACGAAGAGATCAATTTCTGGTGGGGTGATCCGACCGTACATCACGGCACCGCGACGCTGGAAGGCGGTGATGTGATGCCGATTGGAAATAAAACCGTGCTGATTGGCATGAGTGAACGTACCTCACATCAAGCCATCACGCAATTAGCCGCGGCGCTGTTTGCCAACAAAAACTCCGGCGTTGAACGTGTGATGATTGCCGCCATGCCCAAACTGCGTGCCGCCATGCATCTGGATACGGTATTTACCTTCTGCGATCGTGATGTCGTCACGCTGTACCCTGCAATCGTCAACCAAATTAAAACCTTCTCATTGCGTCCTTCTGATGGCCCCACCGGCATGAAGCTTAAGCGTGATAAAGGCACCTTTGTCGAGGCCGTCGCCGCGGCCTTGAATCTGAAAAAATTGCGTGTCGTTGAAACCGAAGGAAATGATTACGATACCGAACGCCAACAATGGGACAGTGGTAACAATGTGGTCGCCCTCGCCCCTGGCGTCGTAATGGCTTACGATCGTAATACCAAAACCAATACTCAATTACGCAAACAAGGCGTTGAAGTGATTGAAATTGTCGGCAGTGAACTTGGTCGCGGTCGCGGCGGTGGTCACTGTATGACCTGCCCGATCATTCGTGATGCCGTTGATTATTAGCTTTGCGTTTAACTGTGTTGATCGCCTTGAGTGGCATAGTGATAGATAGCGATAGCCACGACAGTGAATAGCCAACAGCACGCAAATAAAAGCAACAAGCCCAGCAGGTGAATACCCACTGGGCTTGTTAATTTTAAACACTCACTTCAGAACTCGATTATTCAGACATTAACTGAGCGTTTTTTAATCAGCATGAAAAGCAATGCCATTACAGGATATTGCTGATTGCATTCGCCAATTCTTTTTCTAAAACTGGCTTAGCTTCTTCAAACTTCAAATTCACTTTATTGGCATTGGAGATCACGCGTGTTTGGTATTTTTGCTTGTGTTCTTCCTTTGCACTGGTTTGGACTTTGTAGCCAGAAGTCCCTTGTGTCAGCGCCGCGACATCATTGGTCATAACTTTACCGTTAGTTCGCTCAGTGATCTGAACATCAGTGACCATGGTATAGTTAATATCTTCCACCAAGGTATCGGCCGCTAAACCAATAACACCGGCAGCCAAACCTACCCCTAA
>NZ_JBOFRH010000062.1:0-4766 GCF_051650925.1 Plesiomonas sp. | reverse complement strand
GGATGACCGCAAAGAGCGTCCGGGTGTGATGTTTGCAGATATGGAACTGATGGGTGTTCCACATATGGTTGTGATTGGTGATCGCAACCTTGATGCCGGTGAGATTGAGTACAAACACCGTCGTGGCGGTGAAAAGCAGCTGATTAAAATTGACGGCATCCTCAGCTATTTGCTGGAAAGCGTAAAGCGTTAATCGCGAAACGTTAGTAGCATTCGACTGTTTTTAACGACTGGATTTCATCCTGATTAAACCCGCTTTTTTAGCGGGTTTTTTTCGTTTTTTGCAATGTGTTATGGTTATTTTCCGCACTCGATACGTTAAATGAAACGTTCAGCCAAAGACAAAAAAGCCCTGTATATACCAGGGCTTTCAAAAATAAAACGCGCTAACGAAATATCAGCGCGTTTTGCTTATTCAGCACATTGACACTAAGTGGTTATTCCCACTCAATGGTTGCTGGCGGCTTTCCTGACACATCGTAGACTACGCGGGAAATACCGCTGATTTCATTGATGATGCGGTTAGACACTTTACCCAGCAACTCATAAGGCAGATGTGCCCAGTGTGCGGTCATAAAATCAATCGTCTCTACTGCACGCAGTGAAACAACCCAGTCATATTTACGGCCATCACCCATAACACCCACTGAACGTACCGGCAAGAAGACCACAAAAGCCTGACTCACTTTATTGTACCAGTCCGCCTTATGCAGCTCTTCAATGAAAATCGCATCAGCACGGCGCAGAATATCGCAATACTCTTTTTTCACTTCACCAAGAACGCGAACGCCCAAACCTGGCCCTGGGAACGGGTGGCGATACAGCATGTTATACGGCAAACCCAGCTCTAATCCGATACGGCGTACTTCATCTTTAAACAGCTCTTTAAGCGGTTCAACCAGACCCAGTTCCATATCATCCGGCAGGCCACCCACATTGTGGTGCGATTTAATCACATGCGCCTTGCCGGTTTTTGAGGCTGCAGACTCAATCACATCCGGATAGATAGTTCCTTGTGCCAGCCATTTCACATTTTTAAGCTTGCCCGACTCTTCATCGAACACCTTGATAAACTCATGGCCAATCGCTTTACGTTTCAGTTCCGGATCAGCAATACCGCTTAGAGCATCAAGAAAACGCTGTTCAGCATCAACGCGAATAATGTTCAGACCAAACTGATCACCGAACATCTCCATCACCTGATCGGCTTCATTCAAACGCAGCAAGCCGTTATCAACAAACACACATGTCAGGCGCTCACCGATAGCACGGTGCAACAGCAGTGCCGTTACCGAAGAGTCAACACCACCAGACAGGCCTAAGATCACATGATCATTGCCAATCTGCTCGCGCATACGAACCACAGCATCTTCAATGATGGTTGCCGGAGTCCACAGTGCATCACAACCGCAAATATCACGAACAAAATTTTCCAGCATACGCTGGCCTTGGCGGGTGTGCGTCACCTCTGGGTGGAACTGCACGCCGTAAAAGCGTTTCTCTTCTTGTGCCATTGCCGCAAACGGACAGGTTTCTGTCATCGCAACAGTGGTAAAGTCAGCCGGAATAGCCGTAACTTTATCGCCGTGGCTCATCCATACATCCAGCTGTGGCTGACCATTGGCAGAGAGTGTATCTTGAATTCCCGCAAATAAACGGCTGTCGGTTAGTACATCAACGCTGGCATACCCAAACTCACGCTCGGTAGATGACTGCACCATACCACCAAGCTGCATCGCCATGGTTTGCATGCCATAGCACACACCCAATACCGGAACACCGGCGGTAAATACATACTCAGGCGCACGTGGGCTGCCTTGCTCGGTGGTGCTTTCTGGGCCACCAGACAGAATAATACCCTGTGGGTTAAATTCACGAATCTGCTCTTCGGTCACATCCCATGCCCATAATTCGCAATACACACCAATCTCTCGGATACGGCGTGCAATCAGCTGTGTGTACTGGGAACCAAAATCAAGGATAAGAATACGGTGGTCGTGAATGTCTTTGCTCATCGGTTACTCTATCTACGTAGTTTAACAGGCAGTCAAAATAAAATCGGGGAAGCTGCATCGCGCCTAGCATTACTAGGCGCACAGAGAGCAAACGCTTTCTGGGGATGCAAAGCAGGGTAAAATATCAACCCATGCGCTATCAACCCATGCGATAGTTCGGTGACTCTTTGGTGATAGTCACATCATGCACGTGGCTCTCTTGGATCCCCGCACCGGTAATGCGAACAAACTCAGCTTTGGTGCGCAGCTCTTCAATCGTGCCGCAACCGGTTAGCCCCATACAAGAGCGCAACCCACCCATTTGCTGATGAACAATCTCTTTGAGCTTACCTTTATAGGCGATACGCCCTTCAATGCCTTCCGGTACCAGTTTATCGGCTGCATTATCACTTTGGAAATAGCGGTCTGATGAACCTTTAGACATTGCGCCCAGTGAGCCCATACCGCGGTAAGATTTAAAAGAGCGGCCTTGATACAGCTCTATTTCACCCGGCGACTCTTCTGTACCAGCCAACATTGAGCCCACCATCACGCACGATGCACCCGCCGCGATTGCCTTGGCAATATCACCTGAGAAACGGATACCACCGTCAGCAATAACGGGAATACCCAGTGGCATTAACGCTGTTGCGGCATCTGATACTGCAGTAATTTGTGGTACACCCACACCCGTTACAATTCGTGTAGTACAAATTGAACCTGGGCCAATACCCACTTTTACCGCGCTACAACCGGCTTCCGCCAGTGCTAATGCTCCGGCTGCTGTAGCAACGTTACCACCAATGATTTGCAGCTCAGGGTATTTTGCGCGCGTCTCACGAATACGCTGCAATACGCCTTCAGAGTGGCCGTGGGAGGAGTCAATCAGCAGCACATCTATACCCGCTTCAACCAGTGCATCAACGCGCTCTTCATTGCCCGCACCTGCACCGACTGCCGCGCCTACACGCAAGCTACCTAGCTCATCTTTACAGGCATTCGGTTTACGTTCTGCTTTTTGGAAGTCTTTCACGGTGATCATGCCTTTCAAGCGGAAACTGCGGTCAACTACCAGCACTTTCTCAACTCGGCGCTCATGCATCAGAGCCAGCACATCAGTACGCGGCGCACCTTCAAGAACTGTCACCATACGTGGTTTTGGTGTCATCACCTTAGTCACTGGCTGATCTAAGTCAGTCACAAAGCGGACATCACGACCGGTAATAATACCGACCAGCTCTTTTTCGTCAGTCACCACCGGATAACCAGCAAAACCGTTCTTTTCAGTCAGCGCAAGAACCTGACGAATAGTAGTGTCTGGGCGAACCGTAACCGGATCACTGACCACACCACTTTCGTATTTTTTAACTTTACGAACTTCGTCGGCCTGACGCTCGATAGACATGTTTTTGTGGATAAAACCGATTCCGCCCTCTTGCGCTAAAGCAATGGCCAGATCCGCTTCGGTGACGGTATCCATCGCCGCAGAGAGCATAGGAATATTCAGGTGGATGGTTTTCGTTAACCAGGTTCCAAGATTGGCAGTATTGGGTAAGACAGTAGAATGGGCAGGTACTAGCAGTACATCATCAAAAGTCAGAGCTTCTTTCGCTATTCTTAACATCGCAATATCTCACCAAGGCAAGGAGGTTTAAAATTAGATAAAATATTGCCGTGGCATTATACAGAACGAAAACGATTAGCCAAACGTTTTTTCAGTATTCTTGCTTGTAGTTTGAGCTGATTTACGTATTATTGCCTGATAACTACCGTGCCTTTATCAGGCCCTTCTTGCCAGACATAAGGGTGCTATTTTGCTGGAAAACCGCGCTATTTTTACGGTCACGCGTTTAAATCAAACCGTACGCCAACTGCTGGAAACCCAACTCGGTCAGGTCTGGATTAGCGGTGAAATCTCTAATTTATCGATCCCCGTCTCTGGCCACTGGTACTTTACACTCAAAGATACCCAGTCACAGGTGCGGTGCGCGATGTTTCGCAACAGCAACCGTAAAGTCACCTTCCGCCCGCAAAATGGCCAACAAATCTTAGTTCGCGCAAATATCACCCTGTATGAACCGCGTGGTGACTTCCAGATAGTCATTGAAGGGATGCAAGCTGCCGGTGATGGGTTACTGCAACAGCAATTTGAGCAACTTAAAATGCAGCTGGCTGCGGAAGGGTTGTTTTCCCAGCACAGCAAACAAGCTCTGCCTGCATACCCGAAACAAATCGGGATCATTACCTCATCGAGCGGTGCAGTTCTGCACGATATTTTGCAGATATTACGCCGCCGTGATCCGCTGCTCTCGGTGGTGATCTATCCGGTTGCCGTGCAAGGGCAAGATGCCGTAGTTCAAATCACACAGGCGATTGCGCGAGCCAACCAGCGAGCTGAGTGTGATCTGTTAATTCTTGCGCGCGGTGGCGGTTCGCTGGAAGATTTGCAAGCATTTAACACCGAAGCGGTAGCCCGTGCTATTTTTGACAGCGCTCTGCCGCTGGTCAGTGCGGTAGGTCATGAAACTGATGTCACCATTGCTGATTTTGTGGCCGATATTCGAGCCCCCACACCGTCGGCAGCCGCAGAGCTGATCAGTGTTGATCGACAAATACAATCCCGCCAACTAGATGATCAGCAGCAACGGCTGCAGCGAGCACTGATGCATCAGCACAGTCGGCAATTGCAGCGCTTAGAGCGCCTGCAACACCGCTTACAGCAGCAGCACCCGCAAATTCGTCTGCAACGCCAGCAAAATCGGCTAGATGATG
>NZ_JBOFRH010000061.1:0-1959 GCF_051650925.1 Plesiomonas sp. | reverse complement strand
CTGAAGATATTGATATCAGTTGGAAACTGCAATTACGCCACTGGTCAGTTTTTTTCGAACCGCGCGCTCTGTGTTGGATCTTGATGCCTGAAACATTACGAGGATTATGGAAACAGCGCTTACGTTGGGCGCAAGGTGGCGCGGAGGTTTTCATCGTTAACATGCGTCGTTTGTGGGCATGGGAATACCGGCGTATGTGGCCACTGTTTTTTGAATTCTGTTTCTCAACGGCGTGGGCGTTTGCTTATGCGGTAAGTGTCGTATTGTTTCTGTTAGGGCTGATAACCGCGATGCCAGACACTCTATACGTGAAGAACCTATTTCCCCCAGCATTCACGGGATTAACCCTTGCCGTGGTGTGTATTTTGCAATTTGCGGTGAGTCTTATGATTGAACGGCGCTATGAAAAAGGCATGGCGAATTCGTTGTTCTGGATCATTTGGTTCCCCGTGGTCTACTGGATGTTGAGTCTGTGTACCACTCTCGTGTCATTCCCCAAAGTGATGCTTAAAAACAAACGAGAAAGAGCGCGTTGGGTAAGTCCTGATCGTGGCATTGGGCGGATAAAATCATGAGTCAGCCGCTGATATTTACTGAGCAGCGCTTGCTGCCTCGGGTCATCGATGCGTTGTTGACGATATTTGCTTGGGTCGCGTTTTTACACTTGATCCATGAAGGACTGGTTATCGCCCTGATGGAGCCGCGGCATATGGAAGTGCGACCTTTTTTCAATACACTGGATACGGTCACATTCTACATTTTTATCGCCTTGATGAATGGGCTGTTTCTGATTGGTTGGGCGAAGTACAACCAGTTTCGCTTCAAGGTGGAACGACGCAAACGCCGACCAGGATGCGAGCATCATGAAATCGCGGAAAGTTTACAGATTTCGCCATCACTGGTGATGGAAATGAGCAAGGGAAAACACCTTACCGTTTACCACCATGATAGTGGTCACATCAGTTACGTTGTCGTAGAACATTACATGGCGGATAACCTATTGCCCTCATCTGAGACAACATTGTTGGAGCTTCAGTTACCTTTTAGCGAGCTTACGGTACAAATCAAGGGGGAGCATGAGCGAGGATAAATTATGGAGTATGGGATTTATTGGGTGATTCAGATAATCGTCTGGATTTGCGCTACGTAATCATGAGTTATGTAACAGTGCTACTCAGGCTTTTACCGAACAGGTCTTCTTTTTTATCTCTATCATTTGCTCGATTTGTGCAACAGAGATGTGCTTTTTAGGCTGTTTTTGTCCTCATCACGAATCAATACACTGCATGCATCCCAATTAAGGCGTAAATAAGGAAAACGGAATCATGCGTAAAACAACAATGTTGATGAGTGGGGCGGCGTTAATGGTCGCGACAGGCTTGCAGGCGGCACCGCTGACAGTAGATGTGTATAACCCAGGCAAAAATGCGATTTTCCCTGTTTCTTCAGAGCTTATCAGCGGCGAGCATGAAGCAATTTTGGTTGATGCGCAGTTTTCCGTGCAAGACGGGCAAGCGCTGGTGGAGATGATTCGTCAAAGCGGTAAGAAGCTCAAAGCGGTGTACATCAGTGGGGGGGATCCTGACTATTACTTTGGTTTGCAAGCAGTGCGAGCCGCGTTCCCCGATGTGCCTGTGCTGGCCAGTGCCCATGTCACTGAGCATATTAAAGCCACCCATGCGGCCAAATTAGCCTATTGGGACCCGATTTTAGGCCAAGGCGCACCGGCGCAAGTGACAGTGCCACAGGTGCTGAATGACGACTATCTGACCGTTGACGGTGAGCGCATTGAAATTCGTGAGCTGAATACGCCAAATGCCTATTTGTGGCTACCACAAACCAAGACTGCGCTCGGCGGCGTATTGGTGACCGCAGGACAACATGTCTGGATGGCCGATAGCCAAACACCTGCTGCCCGTGCCGAGTGGGTAGCGGCGCTTAATCGCTTGCTGGCATTGT
>NZ_JBOFRH010000060.1:0-8379 GCF_051650925.1 Plesiomonas sp. | reverse complement strand
CGCTGACTGCGTTCGATTTACCTGATGTAGCCCCTGGGTTACTGACCCGCTGATTAGGGTGCTGACGGTAATAAGTTTTGATCCCGCGATAAATGGCGGTGGCAATTTTGGTCTGATGGGCGCTACTGCCAAGCAAACGCTCTTCTGACAGATTGGAGATAAAACCGGTTTCCACCAGCAATGAAGGAATATCCGGCGAGCGCAACACGCCTAAGCTGGCATGTTCTGGCCGGCGTTTATGCAATGGGGATATTCTCCCCATCTCTGATAAGACTTTCGATGCCACATCATAACCCACACGCTGTGAGTGGCCGAATTGCAAATCCAGCACCGTTTGGCTCAGATAGCGGTCATTATTGCTGCCCGAAAGCACCTCTCCGGCACCGCCTAGCAGTTCAGATTGCTTTTCATGATCTTCGAGCCAGCGGCCCATTTCAGAGTTAGCGCGACGGTTTGACAATACCCAAACTGATGCCCCTTTCGCACTGCGATTCGGCGCGGCATCAGCGTGAATAGAGATCAACAATTGTGCATCTTTTTCACGCGCAATATCAGAACGACCGCTGACCGAGATAAAATAGTCTCGCTCACGGGTCATCACCGCGCGAAAACCGCTGTCATTGTTTAGCATATCACGCAATTTTTGCGCAATCGCCAGTGTGACTTGTTTTTCACGCAGGCCATTTTTACCAACAGCGCCCGGATCTTGCCCGCCATGACCGGGATCAATCGCTATCACCACCCGTTCATTACTGCGCGTGCTGCGTGATGTTGAGGTTGTCTGAGTACTGCGTGCTTTTGCGCTGCTGCCGCCAATTGGCGTAAGTGACAACACCACCTGATAACCGCTTCCGCGCTTTTCCGTCACCGCTTTGGCGTTTACTCGCTGTGATAAATCCAGCACCAAACGCAGTGTTCCGCGCTGCGGGGCACTGCTGGTGCGGATGCTTTCAACCAACTTACCCCGATACCGTTTGGGCAAGCTGACTTTTTGCGTCGTATCACGCAAATCAACAACCACCCGATCAGGTTGGCTTAAGTTAAAATAACCGTACGACGGTTTCCCGCTAAAACTCAGTATCAGCTCATTTTTCGAGCCGCTATCACGCAGGCTGACATCGGTTAGCGTTGCCGCAAAGACCGGTAACCCACAGCACCACAACAGCACACCCAGTAGCAGTTGCCCACGAGATTTAATCCACATCCCTATTCGTCACTCACTCGCGCCAGTAATTGTTGTCCGTTTAGCGTATTAGCCTGCAAAATGGCACTGCGTGCTTCACCATCATAGTGCAGCGTAACAGTCACATCGGCCGGCGGTAAAAAGCCCTCTCCACGCTGCGGCCACTCAACCAAACAGAGTGAGCGCTCACCGAAGTAATCACGAATTCCCATAAACTCAAGCTCTTCGGGATCGGCCAAACGGTACAGATCAAAATGGCAAACTGTCCATTCAGGCAACTGATACGGCTCAACCAGCGTGTAGGTTGGGCTTTTCACATTACCGGCATGCCCCAGTGTTTGCACAAATCCACGGCACAAGGTTGTTTTCCCCGCCCCTAAATCACCATGCAAATAGATCACTGTGGCACTCACACAGCCTTGTGCCAGACGCTTTCCCAAAGCCACTGTCGCGGCTTCATCAGCCAAATGTAACGTTACAGATTTCATCATGATTCATTATTCGTTCTAATTAGAATGACTTAACGACCGATCAATGGGCAGATCATAGCACTGCTGGCAGTAAATATTGAAGTTACGCCAGTAATTACCCGCAATAGCCCGACTTTCCGCTAAAATAACCGAAATAGACTCGGTTAAATACCCGTCGTATTCAAGAAGTTTACACACTTATGCGTAATGGCAACAATTCCATCACCTAAACTACAACCCCAAACCGGCATTTAACACTGATATTGGCATGATACCACCTACTGAAATACCCGCAGCACAACCCACCTCCGCCACGCTATCAGCGGCTGAACTGGCGCAATTAGCCCTGTCAGTCAAACAGTGGGGGCAGGAACTTGGCTTTCAGCAGATAGGTATCTGTGATATTGACCTGCAAGAGCATGAACCACTGCTGCAACAATGGCTCGATAACCAGTATCACGGTGAAATGAGTTGGATGGCCAGCCACGGCACGATGCGGGCTCGCCCCGCCGAATTGCACCCCGGCACATTGCGCGTGATCAGCGTACGCATGAACTACCTACCGGCTCATGCCCGTTTTGCCGAGGTACTCAAAGATCCCACTCTCGGCTATGTCAGCCGCTATGCGCTCGGGCGTGATTATCACAAACTGCTGCGCCAACGCTTAAAGCAGTTGGGGGATAAAATCCAACAGCAAGTCGGGCTGCGTGGTTTTCGCCCGTTTGTTGACTCAGCTCCGCTACTAGAGCGCCCGCTGGCGGCAAAAGCCGGTATCGGCTGGGTAGGTAAACACTCACTTATTTTAAACCGTGAAGCGGGATCGTGGTTTTTTCTTGGCGAACTGCTGGTCGATTTAGCCCTGCCCGTTGATCAGCCACTGAGTGCCGAATGTGGCCGCTGCGTTGCCTGCATGACCACCTGTCCGACCGGCGCAATTGTCGAACCGTATGTGGTGGATGCACGCCGCTGCATTTCATACCTGACTATCGAAGCGGAAGGCGCAATCCCTCTGGCGTTACGCACGGCCATTGGCAACCGCATCTACGGGTGTGATGATTGCCAGTTAATCTGCCCGTGGAATCGCTTTTCGCAGCTGACCGAAGAGTCTGATTTCAGCCCACGCGCCCACCTGCATGCACCGCAGTTGCTGACACTTTTTTCGTGGGATGAAGCCACCTTTTTAAAACAAACTGAAGGCTCGGCGATCCGCCGTATCGGACATCGCCGCTGGCTGCGCAATATTGCCGTAGCACTGGGTAATGCCCCCTATCAAGCCGCTATCTTACAAGCACTGCAACAGCGCTTAGGGGATGATGAGCTAGTCAATGAACATATTCAGTGGGCTATTGGCGAACAGTTGCGCAAACAGAGCGCATTAGCCGCATTTTGTGCCGATGCCCCCCTCATTCCAATACAGCAAGACAGCACAACGCAGCAGCGCAGGCTGGTGCGGGCGATTGAAAAAGGGTTGCCGCGCGATGCGTAAGGGGCAATTTCATCGCTACGGTTCGCAACTGAATATTCGCCGCTACATATCGCCCCACGTGCTGCGCAATATCTGCATTCACCATGCAAACACAAGACAACAAAAGTAAGACAGTCAGCGAAACAGATCACTAATTTTACCGACAACCATTGACGGCACGCTAAGCGATTGTTCTTACACTGGGGATATGTGGATAACAATTAGCAGGCACGCGAAATTAAGCACAGGCCGGAATAAGGCTGCGTTAAATTGAAGCACAGAAAAAGCCCTTGAAAGCCCGTATATTCTGGGGATTTAGCCATAATCGAAGCATAAATCACTGCTTTTTCAGCCGCGTTAAATGTTCTGCACACTGTGGATAACTCTGTTCACAAGGCACGCAAAGCCGCATCAACAGTGCGATGAGACAGAGCACAGAAGCTCAACATCAGCAGTGTAAATGCAGCAGAATATAAACAGACAGTGATCAGTAACGACAAAAAAAGCCCGCTCTGGGCTTATTTCCCTATCCTGCTATAAGCAAAATACGGTGATGATCTAGAGATAGTATATTTATGGTTAGTTTGGAGCGGGAAACGAGACTCGAACTCGCGACCCCGACCTTGGCAAGGTCGTGCTCTACCAACTGAGCTATTCCCGCATAACTAAAACATAAACTCTGCTGTAATACGTAGAATTGGAGCGGGAAACGAGACTCGAACTCGCGACCCCGACCTTGGCAAGGTCGTGCTCTACCAACTGAGCTATTCCCGCTTGTATTACGGCAGCGGTGCATTCTACATCAGTAACACATGGTTGGATAGACATGTGCATTTGGAGCGGGAAACGAGACTCGAACTCGCGACCCCGACCTTGGCAAGGTCGTGCTCTACCAACTGAGCTATTCCCGCATCCCTGTAGCATGCTGTTTAACGTCGTGAATATGCGCTGTGCTTGGAGCGGGAAACGAGACTCGAACTCGCGACCCCGACCTTGGCAAGGTCGTGCTCTACCAACTGAGCTATTCCCGCATCGCGGTAAGCATCATATCAAGACGGTGTAAGTTTGGAGCGGGAAACGAGACTCGAACTCGCGACCCCGACCTTGGCAAGGTCGTGCTCTACCAACTGAGCTATTCCCGCATCACATCCCCTAAAGGGGCTTACACACATAGCAGCGAAAACCTCACTGCTACGGGCTGCGAATTATACGGAGATTCGCTTTTGGTGCAAGTCTAAAACGAAAAAAACTTGCACTAATTTGTTGGATTGCTGACAAATCATGCAGTTTGTTTACTTTGCCAGCAAGCCGGAAGAATCATAGATTAAAGCTGAATAAAGTGCTCACGGTAATAGCGCAATTCAGCGATAGATTCACGAATATCATCAAGGGCTAAATGGGTACCCTGCTTTTGAAAACCGGCCAGAATTTCCGGCTTCCAGCGGCGTGCCAGCTCTTTAAGTGTGCTAACATCAAGATAGCGGTAGTGAAAATACTGCTCTAATTCTGGCATGTGGCGGTATAAAAAGCGGCGATCTTGGCCGATACTGTTACCGCAAATCGGTGAACAACCAGCGGGAACCCACTCGGCGAGAAAGGCCAGTGTTTGCGCCTGTGCTTGTGCCTCGGTGCATGTGCTGCTGCGCACGCGATCAACCAATCCGCTTGCCGTATGGGTTCGGGTACACCACTCATCCATCTTCGCCAGCACATCGTCAGGCTGATGAATAGCCAGTACCGGCCCTTCAGCAAGAATATTGAGATCTTTATCGGTGACAATGGTGGCAATTTCCAGCACCTTATCGGTATCCGGCTCCAGCCCTGTCATCTCCATATCAATCCAGATTAGATGTTCTTTATTGTTTGTCATCACCACTCCTGCGTTTTTTCTCGCAAACTGCGTGTATGATACAGGGTTTAAACCCTCTGCGTGTAATTACCAACGGGCAAATTACTTTGAGTAAGAAAAAGCTAACTCTCGGCCAACAGCGCCGTGTCAACGCAAACCAGCAACGTCGGCTCAAGCAAAAAGATCGCACTGTCGAGTGGGATGATGCTCTGCTTGGCGAGGCGCAAGAGGGCCTCGTGATCAGCCGTTTCGGTATGCATGCCGATATTGAATCTACCGATGGCAGCTTACACCGTTGTAATTTGCGCCGCGCCATCAAAAGCCTCGTTGCCGGTGATCAAGTGGTCTGGCGGCCAGGTAAAGAGCACCTGCAAGGCATCAGCGGTGTGGTTGAAGCGGTACACGAGCGCCACTCTGTGCTGACTCGCCCCGATTTTTACGACGGTGTAAAAGCAGTAGCCGCCAATATTGATCAAATCATTATTGTTTCATCCGTACTGCCGGAGCTCTCTACCGATATTATCGACCGCTATTTAGTGGCCTGTGAACAGGTCAACATCACACCTATTATAGTGCTAAATAAAGTCGATCTGCTCAGTGATGAAGACCGTATTTGGGTGAACGAAACCCTGCAACAGTATCAGGACATTGGCTACAAAATTTTGTGGGTCTCTTCCCATACCGGTGAGGGGATGGAGCTGCTCAATGCGCAGCTAAGCGAACAGATCAATATTTTTGTTGGCCAGTCAGGGGTGGGCAAATCAAGCCTGATTAACTTCCTGCTGCCAGAGGCCAATGCCAGTACGGGTTTGGTTTCCGATAACTCAGGATTAGGTCAACACACCACCACCGCAGCCCGTTTATATCATCTGTCGCAAGGCGGCAATCTGATTGATTCACCGGGTATTCGTGAATTTGGTTTGTGGCACTTAGATTCCGAGCAAGTAACCGAGTCATTTATTGAATTTCGTGACTATTTAGGCTCATGTAAATTCCGTGACTGTAAACATGATAACGACCCCGGCTGTGCGATTCGTGCCGCGGTTGACGCGGGAAAAATCAGCACCACGCGCTATGACAGTTATCACCGGATTTTGGAAAGCATGCTGTTAGCCCGTGCTCGCCGCCACTTTCCACAACGTGAAAGCTAAATACATTACCAAAAAGTACAAGCCCGCTATCAACGCGGGCTGACTGACAAACCCGACGATTACAGGTAAAATGCGCGCCTTTTCTATGCCGTCACCGGCACGGTATTGTGGTTAAGGCGCGGTACGCATGGGTGTCAGGCACAATTTACAGACTCCGGCGTTAAAGGCGCATCAGAGAGGCATAACGTGTTAAACAGAATTAAAATTGCACTACAATATCTGCTGCCAAAACAGTTGCTCACTCAGTGTGCCGGTTGGGCCGCAGAAAAGCAGGCCGGCGTGATTACACGTACCGCCATCAGTTTGTTTGCCCGCCATTACAATGTGAATATGCAAGAAGCGGTGAACAGCGATCTGGCTTCTTATCCCACATTTAATGCTTTTTTTACCCGCCCGCTCAAACAAAGCGCGCGCCCGATTAATTTTGAGCACAACAATCTCTGCCTGCCGGCTGACGGTATGATTAGCCAGCTTGGTGCGCTGCGTGATGACCTGCTGCTGCAAGCAAAAGGCCACTACTACACGTTAGATGCACTGCTGGGCGGAGAAACAGCACTGGCCAAACAGTTCCGCCACGGCGCATTTGCTACCACTTATCTTTCCCCGCGCGATTATCACCGTGTACACATGCCGTGCGATGGTGTGTTGCGTGAGATGATCTACGTGCCCGGTGAGCTATTTTCAGTTAACCCACTGACAGCCGAAAATATTCCTAGCCTGTTTGCTCGTAATGAACGGGTAATTTGTGTGTTTGATACCGTATTTGGCCCGATGGCACAAATTCTGGTAGGTGCAACGATTGTTGGCAGCATGGAAACGGTATGGGAAGGGACAATCACCCCACCGCGCAAAGGTGAGTTGATGCGCTGGAGCTACCCTGCACGCGGTGAAACCGGTGCCATTGAGCTGAGCAAAGGGGCTGAAATGGGCCGCTTTAAACTCGGTTCTACGGTGATCAATATTTTCCCGCAAGACAGCATTATTTTCGACAACGGATTAGAGCATGGTACAGTAACCCGCATGGGTGAAAGCTTTGCTCAGCTTATGCACCCATCTGCACGCACGGTTGCGGTTACGCCAGATGAAGAAAAATCAGAATTAAATGATAATAATCAAAATGATAATGCAGTAAGCGAGTAAGTTTTACCGCGCATTATTGTTGATAAAGTAACCGACAATACGTGAATAAATAGTGAATACTCAGACCGTCGTTTACGGCGGTCTTTTGTTCTTATGAGGTCGCGCATGTCACGACAACCGCTTACTCGCCTGCCCATTTTTCTACTCTTTTGTCTGTTCTTTTCCCTGATTGCTATTCAGCCTGCACAGGCTGACATACTGCAATCGGCAGAAAAATTACAGCAGTCGGTTACGGCTGTTGAAGCGGGCAATCTACCGGATAAAAAGTTAATCATTGATAACCTGCAAACGGCACTGACATGGCTGAAAACCCGTGATGATGCCCAAAAACGGCGCAATGATTACCAGTCAACCATTGATAATTATCCGGAGATGACCGCTGAGTTACGACAAAAATTACTGGCGCTACAACAGAGCAAAACCCCGCCGTTACGTGCAGCAACCTCTGCTGAGTTAGAGCAACATCTGCTACAAGCTAACAGCAAGCTGCTGTCTGCCACCCGTGAGTTGCAGCAAGAGAGCGAGCAGATCCAGTCAATTATTGACTCTCTCAACGATATTCCGGCACGGCAAAGTGAGGCGCGTAATGCGCTGGCACAGGCCGAACAACGTTTGCAGTCTCTGCCGCAAAACAGTGCACCGGCAAATCAGTCACAAGAGCAAGCACTACGTGCAGAAGTGGCCGCACGTAAAGCGCAGGTTGATACGCTCGAACTTGAGCAGCTTTCTGCCAACAACCGCTTAGAACTGGCCCGTTTAGCGCAGGAGATCTCGCGGATTGAGCGCGATAGGCTGGATGAGCAACAGCAAGCCTTGCGTGCCGAGTTTAATGAAATGCGCCAAAAAGAGGCGCGTCAGGCTCTCGATCAGAGCAACCAGTTGATTGAAAATAGCGCTAATTTACCGCAATTTTTATCCGAGCTGGTGAGCCAAAACCAGCAGTTATCACAAGATCTCAATCAACAAGCACTGTTTTTAGAGAGAACTGCTGAAGCCCAGCGCACAGCGCAGGCCAACACCAATCAGGTCAAAATGGCGTTGAGCAGCATTCGCGAACAGGCGCAGTGGTTATCCGTTTCCAATGCACTGGGTGAGAGCTTACGCTCACAAATTGCCAAACT
>NZ_JBOFRH010000059.1:0-2524 GCF_051650925.1 Plesiomonas sp. | reverse complement strand
TGTGTGCCAAAAAATGATAACTTGATGATTACCCGTATATCTACAGTGAAAAAACGTTTTTTTGCGTCTCCTGCTTATATAGCGAAATATGGTGAGCCATTAACATTACAGGAGCTCTCAAGCCATAATGTGCTATTGGTGAAAAATGTATTTTATCCAGAGCTTAGTGATTATTTTTTGCAGTTAGGGATAACTTATTCGATACAAAAAAATACCATTACTTACTCTGATGTCTCTCATGCATTAGATATTGCACTCAGTGGTAAAGGCATCTTATGGGCTCCAATAACGATGGTGCAACGCAGAGTTCAGCCTGATGCGCTTAAAGCATTGTTTGACGATAAGAGTATTATTGATGTTGTTGGTTATGCGATATATAAACAACGGTTTGTTCAGCCAAATAAAATACGCTGTTTTATTGATGAGCTGAAAATCTTTGTTCAGATATTTGATGCAGGCAGTCATCGCGAGTAACACCCATTTTTTATTAATCCCAATTTTGTATATTTATGAGGATAAACCCATAGTGGGTTTATCCCTACATCATAACACTTAATTTATCTGCGATGTGCATCAAATAAAACCGATTTACCATATTATGGAATACAGTACATAAAAATAGAACATGCTGAGTGTATCGGTATCAAGTGGCGAGGGTTAATACAGGTATAGTGATCATCCTATGATGGGCTTGTTCCCCTGATATGGCTTACCAAGTGAGTGATCTATGGCAACCCCAAAAAGTGTCGTGTTTCAGCTGTATAAGCATTGGGATATTATTGAAGCGCTTACGCAAATTGCAGGTGAATGGCCTGTTTTTGAACACAACAGAGTGCTTTCAGTTATTGCTAAAATAAGCCCTGCATCAGAAACAGACAATGATCATCTTGAAACATTACACCAGCTCTGCCATCACGATATTTTACAGCCTTTAGATCGCAGTCATGCTTTGCAGTTTAATCCATTGGTGCTGGATTTTGCGCGTGGTTTGACCCATGAGCACGAGCTGGGTCTCTCTTCAGTATTAAAAGCCCGTATTGAAGGGGTAAAACAAGCCTCTGCACAGCTCAATGAAGGGCTTTCTCCGTTAAATTATGATCTATTGCGGCGTGCGGCTACCCAATTATCGGCACTGTTACGGCAGCTTAAACAGCAGTTGGAACAAGATAAACATGCGATTATTGAACTGGCTGAACAAGCTAAATCACAGGATGCGGCTATTCCCATTCAGCAACGTTATAGCGCTGTGCTCGATGCTTATGATGACTACGTTGAGCCGATGAATGAGATGATGGACAGCAGCCTGTCGGGTACATTTTACCCTTATCTGGAAAAAGCGGATAACGCACTTGATGCGGCTTTAGAGGCGTTGTCTGCTCAGGGCAGTTTGTACACCCATCAAATGCAATTACGGCATGTGGCACATCAGGCCAAAGATCTGCAATGTTTCGGGCGGATAGTGGCTCAACAGTGTGCCAATATTTTACTGCCGCTGCGTGAAGAGGCGCGTCAGCATAACAGCTTATCTGCATCTATTAGCCACTTACTGGGTAGAGTACGTAAACAGGGGCTACAACGCGGCATAGCCAATACGACACCGAGCCCATTACCGCTTTGGCGTACAGAGCGCTTTCGGCGGGTGAATGTTGGGGGTGAAATACTGACGCTAATGGCGGATGCCATGGCTTATATCCCTGAAAAAGTGGGTTTTCCTGATGCTATAGCCGAGCAATCGCCACATTTTTTCCCCGTAGATGAAGCGCAACTACACCTCGGTTTACAGCAGGCGTTACCGGTTGAAAACCTGATGATTTGGTTACAACAGCATTACCCGCATTTACCGGATGCCACGTTATTGCGTTTATATCATGATTTAGTCAGAGAACCTCTTTGGCAGGCTGATCTGCATGAAACACAAATCACAACACGTCTGCATGATGTAGAGGTTACTTATTACCCTCACCGGATAAGCCAAATATGACGTCACTCGCCGTGCAACTGAACACATTAAGTTCTCTGGGCGAGCTCTTTCGCCTATTTAACAGTGGAAAGCACCTTAACCGGCTTGCTGAACCGATATTGTGGGCGGCTCTAGAGCAAGAAAGTGAAAACTATCAACAGCTATTCACTGCATTGGGCTACGAATTAAAGATAGACGTACGGGGTTATGCATGGTTTCACTGCGAAGAGTTAAATAGCCATATTAGCAAGACCAGCCGCCGACTGGCCCTATTTTTTATGACCATTTTTGATAGCCAAGCCGATGCGGGAAAACCGTTACTCCGCTTTGGTGATTGGCGGCTTGATAAACCTTTGCTGACTGAAATGTATAGGCAACATAAAGAGGTTCTTGAGGCTGAAGGGCTTGATCTTGATAACTATTTAGCTCTGCTTGAAAGTGCCGCACGCATTGGTTTTACCCAAGAGCAAGGCGGATATTGGCGGTTACTGCCGGCCGTTTACCGCTATTTAGACTATTTTGAACAGCTTGCCGCGCACCATAAACAGGCAGACTGCAACAGCA
>NZ_JBOFRH010000058.1:0-1850 GCF_051650925.1 Plesiomonas sp. | reverse complement strand
CGCCCGCTGTACCGCACGGGTGAATAACGCCAACACATCGCCATAGCGGGTGGTGATAAACCAACGCAAGTGCCCCTGCACATCGGTATATCCTCGCCCTAACAGCTGCATAAATAAGGTGGTGCCCTCTGGCCGTAAGTCGGTCAATTGCAACAGCGGCGCTTTAAAAGCCTGAAAGACCTGTTGCAAACTTGGGGTCTGATCGCTACGTAAGACCGCATCTAATTCCAGCTCCAAGGCCGGCATAAACACTTCCAGATATCGTGCCAGCACCGCACGAATCAGCTCTTTTTTCGAGCCAAAGTGATAATTGACGGACGCCAGATTCACTTCAGCCTCTGCGGTAATAGTCCGCAATGAGGTGTCATTAAAGCCCTGCTCGGCAAACAACCGCTCAGCAGCATCAAGAATTCGGGCTTTGGTATCGGGCCTGACGGTCATAGTCATACACTCATATTAAACAGATGTTTAAAATCTACATCCCATTAACATTGCAGTCAATGATTTTAAACAGATGTTTTATTTTTGTGTAAACAACGTGCCTCTGCCGACAGCAACAGAAATTTAGTTATTTAAAATCAAGTTGTTATTTAGAGTGAAATGCCGTTCGATAAGACACGCCGCTCGCGTGCAAACACCAAACACGCCCATTCACGCACAAGCCAACAAAGGAATCAGGGCAAGAGTAAGAGGGAAGGAAGGAAGGAAGGAAGGAAGGAAGGAATACGCAACATTGCGATGACACAGCACGATAAGCTCGCTACCGCGACACCGGAGCCGCCGGCCCCAAACCCGCACTGAAGAAACTGAAGAAAAAGACGAAAAAAAATGAGATTTTTTGATGCTGACGTGAAACTTCCGATGCAAAGCAGAGTCTGAGTATATGCCACTGCTTTTTCTTTGATGTCCCCTGAGTTTAGAGGATAACCCGGTAACGTAATCTTTGGTTCCCAGTTACCGGGCGTTTTTCTTCCTACTGTTCATCCGTAAACTTTTCCTTCGCTTTTCATCCCTATCAGTTTGATTCCGCTTGTATTGCTTTTGGTTGCACTATTTTAGGTACACGTTTAGGTACACGTAATGCCAGTCGAGTCACTGTACCGGATATGCTCGGCCATCGCGTTAGCCAATCTCGCCCTCTTCGGCATAAATCACATCCGTTAAGACACCCGCACCATTGCCGGCTTGATGCCAGTTAGGCAGCGTGATCCGAATTTGCATCGCGGTAGTGAACTTAATCAGCTCATTATCGGTCAGATGCAAGACCAAATCGGCTAAACCGGGGTTATGGCCCACCAACACCAACTGTTGCACCGAGTCAGGCGTAGCCGTGATCAGCTTTAACAGCTGCGGCAATGTGGCTTCATACAACTCAGGCACGAGCCGTAATCTGGCTTGCAAGGCCGGTTTGCCTTCTAGCATCAGAGACGCAGTTTGCATCGTCCGTACACTGGAGGAGCAAAGTAACAACGCATCCTCATGAATAAAGGCTTGGCGCTGCGCCATCAATGTGGCTTGGCGTAATCCACGTTTAGCCAGTGGCCGTTGATAATCGGATGCCATATGATGCCGCCATGAAGATTTGGCATGGCGGACGAGTACTAATTCACACGTCATAGCGCCTCATTTATTTAAATTAATGCTATCGTAATCACGAATTATGGTATTTCATGCCACACAAAAGTGACAAAGTGGTTTAATCAATCAAGCGGCATCATGAGCACAGAAAGAGAAGAAAACGATATGCTCTGCAGTAGAATTCTGATCCTTATACCACTAGCCTCGGATTGATTATAACATAACCAAACAACAGCCATATTGATGAAAAACTAACCTTTTGTATTTATATC
>NZ_JBOFRH010000057.1:0-6299 GCF_051650925.1 Plesiomonas sp. | reverse complement strand
TTTTACAGATATTAAATCTTCAATGATTACTCATTAAGAACAAAACTAAGAGCCGTTATTAGGCTAATTCAAGATCAGCTTTAATGGTGCAGCTACATGCTAACACATAGCCAGAAGCAATCTCGTCTGCACTTAGCGTCATCTGGCTAGATGATTCGGTATCACCACTGATAACCTGCACTTTGCATGAGCCACATACACCGGCACGGCAGGCGGCAAAAACGGGGACATCATGTTGCTCTAGTGCTGCCAGTAATGTTGTACCTACTGGAACATGGATATCGCGTTGTAGCCCGCGAATATGTAACTTCGCCATTGTATTAACAGAGCCCGTTGCGGTGTTTTCTATTACAGCACTTTTTTCTGTTGTAAGATTATTGTCTTTAGCATTGAAAAATGACTCTTGATAAAACTCACTTTGTTTGACACCCAATTGTTCTGTCACTGTTTTGGATAACGCCATATAAGACTCTGGTCCGCAACTCATCACCGTATATTTTTCTGCATCAGGCACAAGTTGCTTTAACATATCAAATGATAACCGGCCATTGAGTGGTGCAGGGTGGTGGGGTTGTTTCGCCATAATATGTAACGATAATGTTTTCGGGTGCGATGCTGCAAGTTGTTGCCACTCTTGGGCGAAGATAACATCGTCAACACTGTGTGCATTATAAATAACAGTGACATGCGTATTTTTACGCTGATGCATTAACCAGCGTGTCATAGACATAATGGGGGTTATCCCACAACCGGCAGCAAGCATCAGATATTGTTTATTATCAGCATGTGTAGCACAAGTAAAATCCCCTTGAGCATCACTTAACCACAATGTATCGCCAACCTTAACCTGAGTTGTTAACCACTGAGAACCAACGCCATTGGGAATTTGCCGTACAGTAATACTGATATATTCACTCACATTGGGTGATGAAGATATTGTATATGCACGTACAACGGGGAGATTGCCCGGCTTGTTTTCTGGCTGATTATTACCGATATTCACAAAGGCATACTGGCCAGCCAAATAAGAATAAGGCTTGGCTGGGCGTAATATCAGCGTAAAAACATCCGCCGTTTCTTGATGTAAAGCATGAACATACATTGCATTGTGGCAAAGCGTGGCGGAAGTCATCATAGTGATACTCACTGTAAGCTGAATAATGAATCTGAAGAATTAGACTGAATAAATAATAGCAATAATATGAAATGAATAAGCACATGCAAAAACATGTGCCTATATTTATTACAGATGGTGAGAGGTTATGCAGGCGATAGAATAGACTTCATATCTTCAGCTACAGTAGTAATAGAGCGCATACCAAACTTTTCATTTAATATTGCGAGCACATTATCAGTTAAAAATGCAGGTGCAGTAGGGCCGGTATAAATATCTTTTACGCCCAGAGCCAGCAATGTTAATAAAATAACAATGGCTTTTTGTTCAAACCAAGAAAGCACCAGCGTTAACGGTAAATCATTAATGCCACAATTGAGCTTTTCCGCTAAATTAACAGCCAACATAATGGCTGAATAAGCATCATTACACTGACCGACATCAAGCAAGCGTGGTAATGCGCCAATTGTACCAAAATCAAATTTATTAAAACGATATTTACCACAGGCCAGCGTCATGATTAAGCAGTCTTCAGGGATCTCACGGGCAAAATCGGTGAAATAGTGGCGCTCACCACGGCTGCCATCACACCCACCCACTAAAAATACGTGGCGCAGTTGTTTGTTTGCCACCATATCAATCACTGTATCCGCTGCACCGAGCAGCGTTTCACGGCCAAAACCTACCGTGATCATCTCATCGATTTCAGTATGCGGGAAGCCAGCCATCTCCTGCGCTTGGGCAATCACTGCAGAGAAATCTTCACCTTCAAGATGTTTAACATTTGGCCAGCCAACAATGCTGCGTGTCCAGATCCGGTCAGCATAATTGCCAACATTCGGGTCAATGATGCAGTTAGATGTCATCACGACAGGCCCTGGGAAGCGGGCAAATTCCTCTTGCTGGTTTTGCCATGCACTGCCGTAGTTACCGACCAGATGCGGATATTTTTTCAGTTCAGGATAACCGTGAGCAGGCAGCATCTCCCCGTTAGTATAGATATTAATACCCGTACCTTCGGTTTGCTCTAACAGCGCTTTGAGGTCTTTAAGATCATGTCCGGAAATTAAAATCGCTTTACCTTTGACTGCCCGTACATTGACACTTGTTGGCACAGGGTTGCCGTATAAACCGGTTTCACCCGTATCAAGCATCGCCATAACATCAAAGTTCATCAGGCCGATAGCCATTGCATTGTCGAGCAGGGTTTGCATATCACTTGGGTTAGTACCCAGCCATGCCATAAAACCGTGGAATGTTGCATACACATCAGCACGTTGCTGCTCTAAAACGCGGGCATGCTCTAAATACGCTGCTGCACCTTTCAAGCCATACAGACAAAGCATACGCAGGCCATGAATATCATCACCCACTTCAGCTTTATCTTTGTTCAGCGCATATTCAGCCGCTTGCAGGGTTAACGCAGGAATGGCCAAATCAGACAGTTGGATATGAGCAACTGGAAGGGCAACATGAGCCTCGGCATTGTGTAGTCTACACTGTGTGGCCAGTGCTTCACGCAGCGTAATAGCCTGTTGGGTATACTCAACAATGCGGGCTGAATCAAAGTTAACATTGGTCAGTGTTGCAAAAAACGCTTTTGGCACAAACGCATCGACATCAGCGTCAATAATGCCATAGCTACGCGCCGTTACCGCCCATGCCGACAACCCTTCAAGCACTGCAACCAGCAAATCTTGCAAGTCAGAGGTTTCTGAGGTTTTGCCACACATACCTTGCGCGTAAGAACAGCCGTTACCGACAGGAGTACGAATAGTTTGCTCACATTGAACACAATACATTGAAGCCTCGCATTAAGTTATATTTTATATGCTTGTTATAGAATCATCATAGAACTCATAAACAAGCATTTCAAATGCAACTTAATGCGATTTCATTCTGTCTTGATGCAGATCAATAATCAGAGTGCAAACAGCGCCATAAAGACCGGTGCGCTGAGGCTAAGAATAAAGCCACTGACAATGGCTGCGGGCACAAGCTGTACACTGCCTGACTTTTGGATCACCGGCAGAGTAAAATCCATTGCCGTTGCACCACCAATACCTACTGCCGACATGCTATAGCGGCGTACCAGCAGCGGAATAATCATAATCGCCACCAGCTCACGGAGTAAGTCATTGAAAAATGCCGCACTGCCGAGTACCGGCCCGAGCGCATCGGTTAGCATAATGCCAGAAAGTGAATACCAGCCGAACCCTGACGCAATGGCCAACCCTTTATTGAGAGGCAGCCCCAACAGTAATGCTGCAATCAGCCCGCCAAGCAGGGAACTGATCAGTACAACCACGGCAATCAGCATTCCGCGGCGGTTGAGCAAAATTTGTCGCAACGGCATATTGCTATTACGCAACTGAATACCAATTAACCACAGTAAAAAAATCAGCGCATATTCACTGGCTTTTCCCGCATACACAGACCAAGGTTGTGTTACCCAACCTACAGCAAACCCAACAAATACAACGCCCAGCAATTGCAGTGAGTCGGCAGCCATTTTCAGGCGTGAAGGCAATACCTGTTGATGTAACGTAACCTGCCACGGCCAGCATTTATCCACCACATATAAAGCAATAAGGTTTAGCAGATTAATACAGCCGAAAAAGACCAGTGCATTCAGCACGATGTGTTGCAAATTTGCAGAAAGGTTATCTAAATAAGAGAGGGTGATACCCATTAACCCTAAAATAACATAGACCATCCAGCCACATAATTTACCTATCCATGGCGTTAGTGCCGGTTGGCGAAGCGGAAACAGATAACCAATAAGCAGAGGAACAATCACAATTAACAGGCCGGAATACATCATTTTTCCTTAAAACCAGCAGAGCGACAGGGGGGATATTCACACGCTAGCGCAAAGCCAGAAGGCTGTAAAGAAATGTGTCTGAGATAACGTATCCATAAAATAAAAAAAGAGATTGTTAACATTGTGAAGTAAAACCAACCGCCGATGTAAATCACTTGACCACATACCGCTGCGGGGGTAACTCTCTTACAAGATAACGCCTTCACGAGGATGAGAAATGTTTCTCGAACGCATTGAAATTGTTGGATTTCGTGGCATTAACCGACTGTCACTTTTGCTGGATGAGAACACCGTTTTAATCGGCGAAAATGCCTGGGGAAAATCAAGCCTGCTGGATGCGTTAAGTTTGCTGCTCGCTCCAGCAGACACCTTGTATCGTTTTAAAGCGAGTGATTTTTATCATCCTCCCGGTGAAGAGCAGGCAAAAGAGCGGCACCTGCATATTGTTTTCACCTTTCGCGAGTTGACATCAGGACACTGGCAGCAGGCGCACTATGCACCTTTTCAAGCGGCATGGGTGAGCCCGCGTAATGATAAATTACAGCGGCTGCATTTTCGGCTAGAGGGTGAGTGGTGTGATGATGGCTCGGTATCCACATGGCGTAACTTTATTGATGAGCAGGGCAGGCCGTTACACCTTGGCAATATTGAACCGTTAATCCACCAGCTGATCCGGTTACATCCGGTATTACGCTTGCGTGATGCGCGGCTAGTGCGTAACCAAAAAGCCAAGTCTGAGCCTACGCCACCCAATACGCAGAAGCATACTGACAGGCAGAGAACTCGACCTTTGTCGCGTTACGATAGGGCGCGCCGCTATCTTTTACAGCGGCGATCACGGCAGATACACACTGATTTTATTGAGTCTAAAACCGTGCCGCCTGAGGGGGTAATCGCAAATAAAAATGAAAACGCCGCCATCTCAGTGTTTCACACTGATCATCAAACAGATCAGCAAGCAAACAACTTTATGGGGGATGCAGAGCACGCCGCACACCCCTTTGATATCTCGGGTGAACTCTCACAGCATATTTATAAAACGCTGTCAGATAAACTGACCCACAACCTGCAAGATAACCCGCAGCGTATTACCAATAAAGAGATCCGTGAAGGGTTGGATGCTGCTCGCCAGCTTCTTGAGCACTACTTTACCGAACACAGCACATCACCTACAGTGGCAAGGCGGCGCAGAAGCCCTGACTTGACGCTGCACAACTCATGGCAATCCCTTGATATTTTACGGGGATTGGCACAGCGCCCTGAGAACCGTACCATCCGCCTGCTACTTTTGGGGATGTTTGCGAGCATTTTGCATGCTAAAGGCATTGAATCACTCGATCCAAACGCCAAACCGCTCTTGATTGTAGAAGACCCAGAAACCCGTCTGCACCCGATTATGCTCTCGGTGGCATGGGGGCTGCTCTCGGAATTACCGCTACAGCGGCTGACAACCACCAACTCAGGTGAATTGTTGTCGTACGTGCCGGTAGACCGCGTCTGCCGTTTGGTCCGCCATTCGAGTCGAGTCTCTGCCTACCGTATTTTGCCCTCAATGCTTAGCCGCGAAGACAGCCGTCGGATTGCGTTTCACATCCGTTTAAACCGTGCATCATCACTTTTTTCGCGTTGCTGGTTACTGGTTGAAGGCGAGACGGAAGTCTGGTTGCTGACCGAGCTGGCGCGGCTAGCCGGTTATCATCTGCAATCGGAAGGGATCAAAATTATTGAGTTTGCACAGTGCGGCCTTAAACCGCTGATCAAGTTTGCCAATGCCATGGGCATTGAGTGGCATGTACTGACCGACGGTGATGATGCCGGTAAGAAATATGCCGCGACTGTACGCGGTTTTTTGCGAACATCGTCATCGCGTAATCCGTTTACCCCTTATCCGGCAAATAACCATGAGTTAAATAGCGATAAAAAGAGTAAAAATGAAAGCCTGACCAGTTCAGAGCGTGAAAATCTGACATTTTTACCGGTTGCTGATATGGAGTTGTATCTGTTCCATGCCGGTTTTGCGCATGTCTATTATCAAGTGGCACGGTTGCCTGAAAATATCCCACTATCGCCGCGGCGGGTAATTGATAAAGCTATTCATCGCACATCCAAACCGGATATGGCATTGGCAATAGTCGAAGAGGCCGAACGGATGGGAACCGAATCTATACCGAAGTTACTGCGTCAAATGTTTTCAAAGGTGGTGTGGCTAGCTCGTGGGCGGGCAGGGTAGATACGTTTTACATAGGGTTATTTGCATTATTGAGTGCCCGATGGGGCACTCAATATCCGGCTATATTTGACCGTGTAATCGTGCAGGAAATGTTGCCAGAAATACGGTCAAAAACGGCTGGAAAATATTAG